>JAUIJX010000002.1 GCA_030430795.1 Alphaproteobacteria bacterium
CACATTACTTTTTCTTGTCATGGGCTTTGTGGTCATGTTCATGGCCGCAGGTTTCGCCATGCTGGAGGCGGGGATGGTGCGCAGCTCCAGCGTCGCCTCCATCGCCACCAAGAATGTTGTGCTCTATTCCGCATCCGGTTTGATGTTCTACCTGACCGGATACAACCTCATGTATGACGGTGTTGACGGCGGTTGGATCGGCAGCCTTGCCATGTGGGCTGCTGATGACAGCGCTATCGATATCGGCGATTACAGCGCCGGGTATGCCGCCTCGTCCGACTGGTTTTTCCAGATGGTCTTTGTCGCCACCGCGGCCTCCATCGTTTCCGGCACCATTGCCGAGCGCGTCAAAATGGTAAGCTTCATCCTCTTTGTCGCCGTCCTGACCGGGTGCATCTATCCTATCGTCGGTGCCTGGCATTGGGGCGGCGGCTGGCTGGCGGATAAAGGCTTTTCCGACTTCGCCGGCTCCACCATCGTCCACTCCACCGGTGGCTGGGCGGCACTGGTCGGCGTCTTACTGATCGGCGCGCGCAAGGGACGCTTCACCGTCTCCGGCAAATCGATACCGATGCCTGCCTCCAACATTCCACTGGTCACGCTGGGCACCTTTATCCTGTGGTTCGGCTGGTTCGGGTTCAACGGCGGCTCTCAACTGGCGCTGGGCAGCGCCGCCGATGCCGTCTCTATTTCAAATATCGTGGTTAACACGAATATCGCCGCGGCCGCCGGAGTGATAGCGGTCTTCATAGCCAACAAACTGATGTATAAAAAGATTGACCCAACCATGGTCATGAACGGCGCTCTAGCGGGACTGGTAAGCATCACGGCGGAACCCCTCACACCGATGGTATACGAAGCGGCTATCATCGGGGCGATCGGGGGCATCGTTGTGGTGTTTACCGTGCCGTTGCTTGAGAAATGCAAAATCGATGACGTGGTGGGTGCCATTCCTGTGCATCTGATCTGCGGCATCTGGGGCACCCTGGCGGTGCCGATCACCAATGATGAAACCAGCTTCTTAGTACAGTTCATCGGCGTGGTCTCTGTCGGTGCCTTCGTGCTGACCACCAGCTTCATCGCCTGGATGGTGATTAAAATTCTGTTCAAACTGCGCATCTCCGAGGAAGAAGAAGAGTTGGGCATGGACATCTCCGAAATGGGGATCGATGCTTATCCGGATTTCGTACGCTCCGCCCGCTAACGGTTGCATTCAATCACCGAAGCAGGTAAGCAACGGGACATGCCGATTCAGATCTCCACCTGGAACATCAACTCCGTACGCATCCGCGACCATCTGATCGCCGCGCATATGGCCGAGACCAACCCTGACATCATCTGCCTGCAGGAGACCAAGGCACAGGATATTCACTTCCCCGAAGCAGCACTGCGCGCCCACGGCTTCGACCACATCGCCTTCAGCGGGGAGAAGAGTTATAACGGCGTCGCCATCCTCTCCAAGCTGCCGCTCAGCGACGTCACCACCACCGACATTCTGGGCAACGGCAGCAAGCGCCACATCGCCGCCACTCTGCCCGACGGCACCCGCCTGCATAATCTCTATATCCCGGCGGGCGGCGACATTCCCGACCCTGAGGTCAATCCCAAATTCGCCGAGAAACTGGCCTTCGTCGACTGGCTGATCGGCTGGTCCACCCATGAGGTCAACCCCAGGGAGAAGACCATCATCGTCGGCGATTTTAACATCGCGCCGCTGGAGCATGATGTCTGGTCGCACAAACAACTCCTGAACGTCGTCAGCCACACCCCGCCGGAGACCGAACGCATGAGCGAATTGCGCGACAGCATCGGCTGGATCGATGTCGCCCGCCACTTCACTCCAGCGGAAGAAAAGCTCTATAGTTGGTGGAGCTATCGCAACAGGGATTGGAAAAAATCCGACCGCGGACGCCGCCTTGACCATATTTGGGTAACACCCGCCCTCAAAAATACACTACAAAATTGTACTATATCGAGACATGCGCGTGACTGGGACAGCCCGTCCGACCATGTGCCTGTGACTGTAACACTCGAGATATGATATAGAGGGAACCCATGAAATTTGCCTGGCCTGCCGCCTTACTCGTATGCCTGCTACCATTTTCCGCATCCGCCGTGATGCTGAAGCAGCCCATCGCCTGCGACATGGGAAAGAACTGTTTTATCCAGAAATATGTCGACCACGACACCTCACGCGGTTGGATCGATTATAAATGCGGCCATCTCAGCAATGACGGCCATAAAGGCACCGACTTCCGCCTGCTCGGCATCCCGCAAATGGATGCCGGAGTGAACGTGCTGGCCGCCGCCGCCGGAGAAGTGATCGGCGTCCGTGACGGCGTCGCCGACGTCCTCTTCCGTCATGCCGATAAGAAGAAAATCGCCGGCAAGGAATGCGGCAACGGGGTGGTGATCAACCACGATAATGGCTGGCAAACCCAGTATTGCCATATGAAAAAAGACAGCATCGCGGTCGAGAAAGGCCAGAAAGTAGAGCAAGGCGCCGTGCTGGGACAGGTCGGCCTCTCCGGCAACACCGACTTCCCGCATTTGCACCTGACCCTGCGTAAGGACGGCAAGACCATCGACCCATTCACCAATCGCGGCATGGAATCCGGCTGCGGGCTCTCCGGTGCTACCAACTGGGAAGAAAAAACACTGGAGAAGATGGAATATGTATCGCCGGGGCTGATCGGCATGGGCTTCACCGACAAGAAACCGACCAATGAAAGCGTGATGAAAGGCGAAAACAACGCCACCGAATTACCGTCCGACGCGCCGATGATGCTCTTCTGGGCACAAATTTACGGCCCGAAAGAAGGCGACACCATGACCGTAAAACTCCACGGCACCGAAACCGGCACTCTGGCGGAGAGCAGCCATGTCTTTACGGGAAATAAGGCGGATTATCTGATGTTCGTCGGCAAACGCCTGAAAGAAGAAGCCTGGCCGCAGGATGCCTACATCGGCACCATAACGCTGACCCGCGACATCACCGGCAAGGAAACGGAGCTATTGCGTGAAGAAATCAGCTTCGGCGCCGCACCGGGCGGCGAAGGCGGCGGACATTAAGAACGTCGCAACACGTACTTAATCAAACATACCACGAGATGGGAAATGGAGCGAAAATGCGCGCTTTCCGAGAACCGGAAGTTCCAGTGTACGTATGTGTACATGAAAGCCGGAAGCGCAGGAAAGCCGCATTTGCAGCCCATTTAACGCTCGTGCCCGGCAAGGGCACTAAAAAAGCCTAGTGAAGAACCATCGGCGTCAGGTTGAACTGACGAGCAGAGTAGAACGCCGCTTCCTGCGTGGCGAAAATCGCCAGCTGCGCACCATCCTCGGTGCATACGGCATAACCGAATCCATCCCCGACATGAACGGGCTTGATATAGGTAATAAAGGATTCTTCCTGCGGAGCGGCGACGACATCCATATCCTGTGATTCATCAGAATAATTATTCATGTTTGTCATCGAAGTCCCTCCACATATATTGTTCTCATTGATTGATAGAAACACTATATCATCTCTTTATACCCCCGTGTGTGAAACTTCTGTGACAGTCGCATTACGTTAGTATTTGCTCCTGCGCTGCACTGCTGTTACGCGCAATGAGCCTAACGCACTTCGTGCGACTAAAGAACTCGGTCTCCTGACCTCGCGTCGCGTTCCAAGCGAAACCCAGCAAGGGAAAAAGCGAGGCAAGCAGGCCGAGCGAGCCTTCAGCCCGCCCATTGCTAAGCGCAGCAGGCGCGTGCAGGGGCATAAAAAAGACTATACATCCCCTGCCAGTTTCGATAAGCAAGGGCTGAAAGGGGACGCAACATGACCAAAACCTACGGAAAATCAACGCTTGTCAGCCGTTACGTGACACAAGGCCCGGAACGTGCGCCGCACCGCTCTTATCTCTATGCTATGGGACTGGGTGAAAAGCAGATTAACCAGCCGTTGATTGGGGTTGCGACCACCTGGAATGAAGCCGCACCGTGCAATATTTCACTGGCACGTCAGGCGCAGGTCGTGAAAAAAGGCGTTTCCGCCGCCGGGGGCACCCCGCGTGAATTCACCACCATCACCGTCACCGATGGCATCGCCATGGGGCATCAGGGCATGAAATCCTCCCTCGTCAGCCGCGAAGTCATCGCCGATTCGGTCGAACTGACCATGCGCGGCCACTGCTATGACGCACTGGTCGGACTCGCCGGATGCGACAAATCCCTGCCCGGCCTGATGATGGCGATGGTACGCCTGAACGTCCCGAGCGTCTTTATGTATGGCGGCTCCATCCTCCCCGGCCATTACAAGGGCAAGGACGTCACCGTACAGGATGTGTTCGAGGCCGTCGGCCAGCATTCCGCCGGCAACATGTCCGAAGACGACCTGCACGAGCTGGAATCCGTGGCCTGCCCGTCTGCCGGTTCTTGCGGCGGCCAGTTCACCGCCAACACCATGGCCTGCGTTTCCGAGGCCATCGGCCTTGGTCTACCCGGCTCCGCCGGTATGCCCGCACCGTATGAGGCACGCGATAATTATGCGTTTGACTCCGGGGAAGCGGTCATGCGCCTGCTCAAAGATAAAATCCGCCCGCGCGATATCGTCACGCGCCAGTCGCTGGAAAACGCCGCAGCCGTGGTTGCCGCGACCGGTGGTTCCACCAATGCCGCGCTGCGTTTGCCCGCCATCGCCCATGAATGCGGTATCGCCTTTGACATCCACGATGTCGGCGAGATTTTCCACAAAACCCCGTATCTGGCCGATCTCAAGCCCGGCGGACAATATATCGCCAAGGATTTATTCGAAGCAGGCGGCATCCAGATCGTCATGAAAACCCTGCTCGAAGGCGGCTATCTGCACGGCAACTGCCTGACCGTCACCGGCAAAACCGTAGCCGAAAACCTGAAAGACCTGCCCTTCCCGACCGATCAGAAAGTCGTCTATCCGCACGACAAACCGATCACCCCGACCGGCGGCGTCGTCACCCTGAAAGGCAACCTCGCCCCGGAAGGCGCGATTGTGAAAGTCGCCGGACTGAAGAATCTGAAATTTTCCGGCCCCGCCCATGTGTTCGAATGCGAGGAAGACGCGTTCAAAGCCGTCGAAATGAGAGACTATAAAGAAGGCGAAGTGCTGGTGATCCGCAACGAAGGGCCGAAAGGCGGCCCCGGCATGCGCGAGATGCTGGCCACCACCGCCGCACTCTACGGACAGGGCACCGGCGATAAAGTTGCCCTCATCACCGATGGCCGCTTCTCCGGCGCCACCCGTGGTTTCTGTATTGGGCATGTCGGCCCGGAAGCCGCTGCCAAAGGACCAATCGGCTTGCTCAAAGACGGTGACATCATCACCATTGATGCCGAGACGCGCACCATCGAGGTCGACCTCTCCGACGAGGAACTGGACACCCGCCGCAAGGACTGGCAGGCACGGGAAAATGACTATGCCACCGGCGCACTCTATAAATATGCGCAAACGGTCGGCTCCGCGGAAAAAGGCGCGACCACCCATCCGGGCGGCAGCTCCGAGAAACACGTCTTCGCGGACATCTAAGCCCTGCAATTGTCACCAAAACGTCACGGGCGCTTGCCCGGCGGTGCTGCTATAGTACCCCCTATAACCGGGAGATACACACATGAGCAGCAACAAGCCCCTACTGGAACTGGAAACTGAAGCACTGGCAGCCATCGCCAACCTGAAAGATACCGACGGTAAGCCGCTGGTCTCCACCGACAATGTCGAACGCGCCAACAGCACCGGCCCGGTGCGCGCACTGAAAGACTACGTCACGCGCTATGAAAAAGAAGTCGGCACCTTACCGGAAGAGGCCGTCGCCATCATCGCCGAAGGCTTTCCGCAGGTGGCAGAATCACTCCGTGCAGGCAATGACATCAAGGAAGCAACACGCAACGTGGCCGTAACCGATGAACTGGCGGCACTGACCTCCCTGCGTACGCTGACCACGACGCTTGGCTTCGAAGACGCCAATACCCGACTGAGTTTCAGCCGTCTGGCTGCCGACAATGTTATCGAACCGTTCGAGGCACTGCATCAGTATGTCAGCAAACGCGGTACACAACTCACGCCGGAAGAAGCAACCGGCCTGATGGAACAATTCCCGGCACTGCGCGAAGCGGTAGAAGCGCAGGCAGGCAAGCCGGTCGATAAACTATCACCGGCAGCACTGGAAGAGGCAATTAAACGCGCCAAGGATGAATATGTCGATATTCTGGGCGTCAAGCCGAACAACCAGATTCCGGTCGGTGTCTCACTCGACAATATTCTGGGTGTGGAAGACGTTAGCCCGGCGGATGATGTCAAACCGCTGGAATTGCCGGAGGATGTTAAACCGCTCGAACTGCCAAAAGAACTACAAAAAAAGCCCATCGAGCTTTAACAACGGCGATTAATCCCGGAAGTTCTGATACTGAAGCGGTAGCTCCAGCCCCATCTCCTTGACCATAGCGATGGCATCCTGCAGATCGTCGCGCTTTTTGCCCGACACACGCACGGCGTCACCCTGAATGGACGCCTGTACCTTCATTTTCTTATCCTTGATCGCCTTGGTGATCTTCTTCGCCGTCTCAGCATCGATCCCCTGCTTGACCACCACCTTCTGACGCAGCGTATTGCCTGACGCCGCTTCCGGCTTCCCGAAATCGAGTGCCTTGGCATCGAGGTTCCGACGCGTCACATGGCCTTTCAGCATTTGCTCAATCTGGTCGCGCTTATATTCATCATCCGCCACGATGGTAATGTCCGCTTCCTTGCGTTCGATGGAACACTGGCTGCCTTTAAAGTCGTAGCGCGTGCCGACCTCACGCTGCACATTGGACAGCGCATTGTCGATCTCCTGCAAATCGGTCTCGGATACAATGTCAAAACTAGGCATGATAGGTACTCCTCAATGGTTGAGGAAACCTAGCAGCGCAGTAACAGAGAATCAAGACATCAGCATCACTCTTGTCATTCCGTGGCGCGTGTTTTTGCCATGCAAAAACCGTGAGCCCAGAATCCAGATTCCCGCTTACGCGGGAATGACAGTGAATATCAACGACTACCGATTGCGCGTAAAGTTGGGATCGCGCAGGCGAAACAGTTTGTTGTCCAGCTCCAGCCCGTACTCAGCGCCGGAGAGAGAAATATTGGTCTGCTGGTCGCGGCTGTCGCGCAGGATCATGTTCCTGAGCTGCATCGGCTTCTCGGTGAATTCCAGCGTCAGCTCACCTTCATCCGGGCGCCGCTTCTGCCGCACTTTCACCCGCACCACCCCGTCATGCGCACTGGCTTCCAGCACCTCGATCACTTTGGGGTCGAAACGGATGTCATCCTGCGCCAGAAATCCCGCCAGCGTATCCTCTAACGGAATATTGCTGACCTGCTCCAACTCGTAATCGTAATATTTCAGCGTATCCCCGGTCGAGACCATCAGCACCGGCACCGGCGGATCATACTGCCAGCGCATCTTGCCCGGCCGCTTGAGAAAGAACGTCCCCGTCGCCAGCTCACCGCTCGGCGCAATCTGCACGAACTCGGCCTTGATGGTACTGAGACCCTGCAGGTAGGATTCCACCGAACGCAACAACCCCTCATTCGCCGCCGCAGCGGAAAGAGGCATCAATAGAAAGAGACAGAAAATCAGTCGAAGCATAAGGAAAGAGTATAGCGTTTAGAGGGTAGAGTCTAGAGGGTATTCGTTTCTTGTTTCCGCGAAAATCTCCTGATTTTCGCATGAAACGAGCTCAAGGCTGACTCGGCCTGCTTGCCTCGCTTCTTTTCCCTTGCTGGTGCCTTACATGGAACAAGAAACGCGAACGCAGTGAGCAGGAGCCGACTGGCGACCGGCGATTATTCGCCGTAAAGATTGCGGAGCGGTCGTGTAAGCACGGAGCGAAGCATCAAAGTCCCGCGTGCAGGGGCATTAAAAATCCCCCCAAAACTAGAAAGAGGGCGCACCCTTACGGATAACGATCCCTCTTTCAGGTTAGCCTAAGCTAACAACTGACCGAAGTCAGTATTCTTGGTTCTTCATTCGAGAACTCGTGAACATCCGTTCTCCGAGAACTTCGCGGCCAAGCCAGCAACATATCCCGCTGCCTTCTGGCCGGTCGACCCATCATCAGCGGCACGCACGATTCGACAGTCGAACTGCAAGTTACCCTCGGTAACCCGCTTTTCGTAGACGAAAGTGTTGTTCTCGCCTCTCTTTGCATCAACCTCTCCGCGATTGACGGAAAGTTCAAAAGCCTGATAGGCGAGATCTGCCGCGCTTGGCCCACTGGTTGTTTGGCATGCAGCCAGCAACGCCAAGAAAGGTAGCAGAACCACAAGACCACGCATCCGCATGATCATTCTCCCATAGATACGGTTCTCCTCCGAAGGATTTCGAAGGCTAAACCGGTTCCAAAACACATAGAGTGTAGAACACACCTATTTTACCACAGACAGTGTTTAACCATTGATTAAAAGGTGTAAATTGTCACAGAATTGTAACAATAAGAGGTTAGGGATTAGAGGCTGGAGATAAGGGATAGTAAACCCTATACTCTGGCCTTTAACCCCTGTACTCTAACCCTATGGCTGATAAACGAAAACTGGCAACCATCACCAACCCGATGATCGAGGCGGCGACCGGCGGGCTGTTCCGTTTCAAGGAAAAGACCAAGGCACTGGAAAAACTGGAAGCCATCAGCAAACATTTCGTCACCGCGCGTAACCAACCCGGCGACAGTGATACATTGCGCCTGTGGATCAAGGGCTATGCACTGACGGACAAAGAGCGCAAACAGGGCTATCGCGGTCATTTCGCCCTGCTCAGCTGCATCCGCGTCGATGATACGCGCTGGACCATCACCGCCACCAAGGAAGCGGTCGACCTCAAGCAGCACCCCGAACGCAAACGCAGCTATGGCGCCCAGCCCGACTGGGGACACCCGATCCTGCGCGAGATCAAAAAGCAGAAGCAATACGCCACCATCGAGGAAGCGGAAGAATACTTCATTCAGTTGCATGAGGCGTTTCCTGACGCCTCCATCCCCGGCCACGGCAAGCTCTATCTGATGGTCTATGAACGCCTGCGCAACCCGGCCATGCCGGTACAGAAATATATTTTCAAGATCATCCCCGCAGTTGAAGGCGCAGAAGACGGCCCGTTCATCATCCATTACATCGCCAACCCTAAAGCCAAAAAAGCCCCCACGGTGCGGAAGAAACCAACCGTCGCGCCCGAACAGCGCGAAGGCTATTTCGCCAAGATGGTCAGCCGCAAGCGCAAGAAGTAACGCTTTACACATCCCGGACGATTCCTGTACATGTGAACATCATTCATTATCAAACGGGGACGAACTATGTACAAACTAACCATGATCAGCCTGACCGCTCTTTCACTGACCGCCTGCGGCATGTGTAACGATAAACCCGACCATTCCGACATGGAGACAATGCCTCCGGTGGCAGCCGCTCCCCCGGCCGCACCGATGATGCAACAACGCACGGCGCCGATCCCGTTCGGCGAGCCGTCTGCTCCGATTGCGGAACATCATCAGGGCCGCTACAACCACCAGCCAATGGCAGGTGCAACCGGGTCTGCATCCGCAGCGCCAGTCTATGACACCAGTATGGCTCCGGCAGCAGCACCGGCTTCCGCTCCTGTTTACGCCGAACCTGCGTATGACGGTGCGGAAGAAGACGGCTGGATCGACCTGCTGGCTCCGAACGATAATCCCTATCAGTAAGTTTCGCGTGGAACATGACGCGAGGTCAGGCTTGTCCGCCGTAGCTCATAGAGCGCAGGCGGAAAACCAAGCCCTTTAGTCGTGCACAGCGCAGGAACAAAATAAAAAACTAACGCTACGCGTCTTCTTCGCGTACCAGAATCTCACGCTTGCCGACGTGATTGGCCGGGCCAACGATGCCCTCGCGCTCCATCTTCTCGATGATGCGCGCGGCGCGGTTATACCCGATCTTCAGGCAGCGCTGAATGTAGCTGGTGGACGCTTTGCGGTCGCGCGCCACCACCGCCACCGCCTTGTCGAACAACAGGCGATCCTCTTCCGTTTCCTCTTCGTCCTCGAAGCCGAACATGTCGTCTTCGTCATCCTGCGTTACTGCTTCAATATAGAGCGGCTCACCCTGTTTCTTGAGATGCCTGACCACCTCTTCCACTTCGCGGTCGCTGACGAACGGCCCGTGCACACGGGTGATGCGCCCGCCTCCGGCCATGTAGAGCATATCCCCCTGCCCCAGCAATTGCTCGGCGCCCTGCTCGCCGAGAATGGTGCGGCTGTCGATCTTGGAGGTCACCTGAAAACTCACCCGCGTCGGGAAGTTGGCCTTGATCACCCCGGTAATTACATCCACTGACGGGCGCTGCGTCGCCATGATCAGGTGAATGCCCGACGCCCGCGCCATCTGCGCCAGCCGCTGAATCGACCCTTCGATCTCCTTGCCCGACACCAGCATCAGATCGGCCATCTCATCGACAATCACCACGATATACGGCAACGACTCCATCGGGATGTCTTGCGTTTCATAGGTTGGCCGCCCGGTATCCGGATCGAAACCGGTCTGCACTTCCCGCGTCAGTTCTTCGCCGTCCTGCCGCGCCTCACGAATCCGCTTGTTGAAATTATCGATGTTGCGCACACCCAGCGTCGCCATCAGCCGGTAACGGTTTTCCATTTCCTTCACCGTCCATTTCAGCGCCACCACCGCCTTGCCTGGCTCGGTCACCACCGGT
Source organism: Alphaproteobacteria bacterium (assembly GCA_030430795.1). GTDB lineage: Bacteria > Pseudomonadota > Alphaproteobacteria > Rickettsiales > UBA998 > JAUIJX01. Next base: position 10,734 of record JAUIJX010000002.1, read on the forward strand.
GTCAGCAAATGCGGAATCCCGTCATAGACGGATAGCTCGAGCATCTTCGGATCGATCATGATGAATTTGCACTGCTCCGGCGAGAGTTGATAAACCAGCGACATAATCATGGTGTTGATCGCCACCGATTTCCCCGACCCGGTCGTCCCCGCCACCAGCAAGTGCGGCATCCGCGCCAGATCGACGATCACCGGATCGCCGCCGATATCTTTGCCGAGCGCAATCGGCAGACTGCAGGTCGTGCGGGTAAATTCATCGTCTTCCAGCATCCCACGCAGATACACCGTATCGCGCGTCAGGTTCGGCAACTCAATCCCGATCGCATTGCGCCCCGGAATCACCGCGATCCGCGCCGAGATAGCACTCATCGAGCGTGCGATGTCATCCGCCAGCCCGACCACGCGCGCCGACTTCGTCCCCGCCGCCGGCTCCAGCTCATAGAGCGTCACCACCGGGCCGGGACGGATATTGGTGATCTCGCCTTTGACGCCGAAATCCTCCAGCACCGTCGCCAGCAATTTGGCATTCTGTTTAAGCGAACTATCGGACAGCTCACGCTTCTTCGCCTTGGAACTCCCGTCCTTTAATAACGAGAAGGGCGGCATCTCATAATCACCAAGCCGTGGACGCAACTCCAGCGACGCCTGCTTCTTCGGCTCCGCCTTCTTACTACGCGAGACCTTGCTCTCAACCGCCGTCGAATTACTACTCTCCGGCGTCACAGTGGTCACTGTCGTTTGTTTCTCTTCGCCGCCTTTGACTTTCTTGATGAAGGATGGTGGCTTATTACTGGTCTCTTTGCTCTGCGTCGGCTCTTTCTTCTTCAATGCCTGTTTCAGATGCGGCCCAATCTCTCCGGTAATCGCAGCATGCACCAGATACCCCGTCTGCTTGAGATAAGACATCGGTTTAGCCACCACGCGTGACACGCCCAGCCATTCGTTACGGTTCAGCCCCAGCGCCACCGGCACCGCGCCGACCGTCACCAACGCACCGAGCAACCCGATCAGGAAACCGGGCAGCCATGCCACACCACGATCATAGATCAGCGCACCAATCGCGCCACCCAGCCCGCTGGCAATCGGCCATACGCGTGGCGACTCAAAGCAGGTCAGCATCGCCGACAGGCTCACCAGTGCGATACAGAGCGCAGAGAGTTTCAGCCAGAAAATTTTCAGCTCGGCTTCTTTCAGCAATTTCCAGCCCCAGCTCAAAAACGCCGCCACCAGCATCACGCTGGCCAGCCCCAGCGTCTGCAGCAACATATCCGACAGCAGCGCACCGCTATTGCCGCCCAGATTATGCGCCGCCTCGCCGGTGGCACTGTTCATGGAAGGGTCGCCGCTGTGATAGGTCACCAGGCTGAGCAGAATGAACAGCCCCAGCGCTACCGATACCACACCGGAAAATTGACGCAGATATTTTCTCATACTTCTTTGTTATCCTGCCGCGTAGCAGGATACAATAATGTTTTTTCCGCTCTGGTCAGCAGAATGCCTATCGCCTGTTGCACTGAAAAGCTTTTTACGTCTATAGTGTTGCATGCTGGTGGCGGGCGATGGACCCGCAAACCCGGTCAGGTCCGAAAGGAAGCAGCCGTAGTGGTGCTCTAATCGGGTCGCCACCAGTCTAAAAACTAGAGGTCAAATGTCAGAATACAGAGTTCTTGCCAGAAAATACCGCCCCCAGACATTCGACGATTTGGTCGGGCAGGACGTACTGGTGCGTACCTTATCCAATGCCATTACCACCGGCCGCATCGCCCACGCCTTTCTCCTCACCGGTATCCGCGGCATCGGGAAAACCACCACCGCCCGCATCATCGCCCGCGCGCTGAACTGCATCGGCGAGGACGGTCAGGGCGGCCCCACCACCAACCCGTGCGGTGTCTGCCCCAACTGTACGCAGATTGCCGACGACCGCCATGTCGACGTCATGGAAATGGACGCCGCCTCACGCACCGGGGTCGGCGATATCCGCGACCTGATCGAGACCGTGCATTACGCTCCCACCAACGCGCGCTATAAAATCTATATCATTGACGAGGTGCATATGCTCTCCACCAGCGCCTTCAACGCGCTGCTCAAAACGCTGGAAGAGCCACCGCCGCACGTCATCTTTATTTTCGCCACCACCGAGATCCGTAAAATCCCGGTCACGATTCTCTCCCGCTGCCAGCGCTTCGACCTGCGCCGGCTGGACACCGAGGCACTGGCCGGACACCTCGCCAATATCTGCGCCAAAGAAAATGTACAAGCCGACGAGGAAGGCCTGCGCCTGATGGCTATGGCTGCCGAAGGTTCGGTGCGTGACGGGCTGTCACTGCTCGATCAGGCGATTGCGCACAGCATGGGTGAGAGCGAACAGATTCATGTCGCCACCGACACCGTCCGCGATATGCTGGGGCTGGTCGACCGCACCCGCATCTTCGCGCTGCTGGAAGCCATCTGCGAAGGCGACACCGGTAAGGCGCTGGACGGGCTGGCGCAACAACACCGTGACGGCGCCGACATGTCGATGCTGTTGCAGGACATGCTAACCACCACCCATTCCATCACCCGCTGCCATCTGGCACCGGACAGTGATCTCGGCCCGGCCTTCTCCGATGCCGAAAAAGAATACATCAAAAAACTGGCGACCAAACTCTCCATCGCCGAGCTGACTCGCCTGTGGCAAATGCTCAGCAAAGGGCTGGAAGAAGTCCGCCGCGCCGCCAACAGCAAGATGGCCGCCGATATGGTCATCATCCGCCTGACCCACGCCTCCAGCCTGCCGACCCCGGCGGAGCTGGCGCGTAAACTGAAAGACACGCCGGCACCCGCCGCCTCCACCTCACCATCCGGCGGTGGCGGCAGTTACGCCGCCTCGGCATCATCCGGTGGTGGCAATGGCGCCCATGCCGTCGGCAGCACGTCTTCCTCACCGGCACCCGCCGCCGCACGTCAGCCGGAGCTGATGTCCGCCCCGCAGGAGCACGCGGCACCCAGCCATCTGAGCCTCGCCGCCTCCAACCCGGCGGTGGAGATCAAATGTTTTGAAGACATCCTCGGCTGGTGCGAGGAACAACGCGAAGCCATCATGCTGCACCACCTGCGCAACGAAGCACGTCTGGTCGCATGCGAGGAAGGTAAACTGAGCCTGAGCAAGGACTGCGACTTTCCGCCGGACATTGCCAAGAAACTCGAAGCCCTGCTGCATAAGGCTACCGACCAACGCTGGCATGTCGCCTATGTCGACCGTGAAGGCCAGCCCACCGTCGTTGAACAGGAAGCCGCCCGCCGCGAAGCGGAGATTAAGGAAGCATCCGACACACCGATGGTAAAAGCAGTGCTTGAAACCTTCCCCGGTGCCAGTATTGTCGAAGTCCGTAAGCAGGAAGACATTTCAACGGAGTAGTTCATGAACATTCAAAAGATGATGAAACAGGCGCAGCAGATGCAGCAGAAGATTGCCGACATGCAAACGGAGCTGGAATCGCGCGAAGTGGAAGGCACCGCCGGTGGCGGCATGGTGACCGTCACGCTGACCGGCAAAGGCCATATGGTCAAGCTCGCCATTGACGACTCACTGGTCGACAAGGAAGAAAAAGACGTGATGGAAGACCTGATCGTCGCGGCGCATAACGACGCGAAAAATAAGGTCGAGGATATGTTCAACGAGGAAATGGGCAAAGTGGCGGGAGACATGAACCTGCCTGCCGGGATGAAGCTGCCTTTCTAATGAAAGAAATTGACGAAAAAGCCGTCCGGCAATTACTCCCGGAAGCCATTGACGAGGCAACGCTGAACCGTGCTGAGGAACTGGCCGATATGGTCGGCGAAGATCTCAACCTGCTGCACGGCATTGTCGCCAAAATGTGCTTCGCGCTCGATATTGACGTCAACGACATCTCCGAAGCGGAGCAGGAACATATCGAAGCGGCGCTGAGCGTCTGCCTGACCCGGCTGGCGCTGGATGAAAAACGTATGGAGGTGGTCTACGACACCACCAATATCGACCCGGCACTGGGCAAAGCGTTCACACAGCTGATCTCGTATATGGACGACGATCGGCCAACCATTCACTGATACGAGGCAGGCATGGCGGAACAGAGCATTGATGAACTGATTCGCATCATTGCCAAACTGCCGGGGCTTGGCCCCCGCTCCGCCCGCCGTATCGTGCTGCAGCTGATCCGCAAGCGCGAAACCTTGCTGCAACCGATGATCCGCGCATTGCAAACGGTGGATACCAGCATCACCACCTGCCATATCTGCGGCAATCTGGATAGCGCCGATCCATGCCATGTCTGCACCGATACCCGCCGCGATCCGTCCGTCATCTGCGTGGTCGAAGACCTTGCCGATCTATGGGCGATGGAGCGCTCACACATGTTCCGGGGACGGTATCATGTCCTTGGCGGTGTACTTTCCGCCATTGACGGCGTCGGCCCCGACCAGCTTAATATCGGCAGCCTGCTCACCCGCGCCGCCGCCGAAGAGGTCAGCGAAATCATCCTCGCCACCAACGCCACGGTCGACGGCCAGACCACCGCGCATTACATCACCGAGCGCCTGCAGGATTGTCAGGTCAGCGTCACCCGGCTGGCGCAGGGCATCCCGGTCGGCGGCGAACTGGATTACCTCGACGACGGCACACTCGGCACCGCGCTGGCATCACGGAGGCCGTTTTGAGGTGGGTGCGCACGTATCTGGACGCCATCGCCCATTACGCAGCACTGTTATTTGTTTTTGCCCTGCTGGCACCGCTCTCTTTTACCAAACCGGGCTATAGCGGCGAAGACGCCGCGCTTTACGGCGAGCGCATCGCCATTTGTTCGATCTTCGGCATCACCTATATCGATCCGTGGAGCCATGACGACGCGCCGCCGGGCAAAGTCGACAGACCGCACTGCCCGGCTTGCCAGTTACTGAAAACCGTCAATCACACCGCTACACCCGCGGCGCCGCTACTCTACATGGCCACCGCCCGTCCCATTGCTACATTGCCACCTTTGCGGACAGAACGGGACATGCGCGACCAGATCACGGAACGCCATGCGCCCACCCGCGCCCCACCTGCATTCTCCTAACCACTTCATTCCTAATTTTTTAATTTCGCACGGCGACGCAACTCGCCCTGCGCATTCATGGAGAATCACATGTTTAAACACTGTTTATATCTGGCTGCCATCAGCCTCATCACCACCCCGGCACTGGCCCATAACGACCACAAACGACCGGACGACCATGCCCCTATCGGCGTCATGGGCGATCACACCCATGCCCAGGGCGAATGGATGTTTTCCTACCGCTACAGCAGCATGCACATGGCCGGTAACCGCGACGGCTCCAACCGTGTCAGCACCGCCAGCGTACTGAGCAATTTCATGGTCGCGCCCACCGAGATGGACATGGAGATGCATATGTTCGGCGCCATGTTTGCCCCCACCGACAGCCTGACCCTGATGGCCATGCTACCGTACGTCGAGAAATCGATGACCCATGTCACCCGCATGGGCGGCAGCTTCACCACCGAGTCGAACGGGTTTGGCGATCTGCGCCTGAGCGGTCTCTATACGCTCTATGACGGCATGGAGAACCATCAGGAAACCGGCGGCAAGCTACACATCAAGCTCGGCGCCAGCCTGCCCACCGGCAGCATCGACGAGCGTGACGACACCCCGGCCATGCGCAACGCCAAGCTGCCCTACCCGATGCAGCTCGGATCCGGCACTGTCGATCCGCTGCTCGGCATCACCTGGGTGCAAAAGGAGACCAACTGGTCGTGGGGAGCCGACGCCAACGCCGTCCTGCGCGTCTATGACAACAGCGACGACTACCATCTGGGCAATGAGTATCTGGCAACCTTGTGGGCGGCGCGCCCCGTCAGCCCGTATATGAGCCTGTCTGCCCGGCTGGAAGCGCGTCACTGGGGCGATATCCGTGGCGCCGATGCCGCGCTCAACCCGATGATGGTGCCGACCGCCCGCACCGATCTGCGCGGCGGTGAGCGGGTGGATGCCCTGTTCGGCGTCAATCTCTACACCCCGGAAGGCGCGGCCGCCGGTAACCGTCTGGCGCTGGAATTCGGCCTGCCGCTCTACCAGCATCTCGACGGCCCGCAGCTGGAAACGGATTACCGCTTCACCGTCGGCTGGCAATACGCGTTTTAATCGTTACCGGGAGCTTTCCTTCTTTTGTTCTGTAGGCGGAGTGTGAGACGATGTGTAGGCCCTTCTACACGAGTCGAAACACGACAAACGACAGGGCAAAAGAGGAAAGCGCCGCCGTAAGGAAATTGTCATATTCTTTTGCTATACTGCCCCCTTGACGCAAGAGGGGCTGTTATTTGAGCATTTTCACGCATGATCTGGACACCGTCTCCAATGAACTGGTACGCTGGCTGTGGAATAATCAGGAACACTGGTTCATTCTGGAAGATATGGCCAAAGCCGGAAAGGATGCGGATGGCCACGACACGCTCTGCTTTGACCTCCTTAAAAACAGTGATAATTTCGGATACGACATGAAAATCGGCGGTCGCGTTGGCGATTTTTCCGAAGCCCTGCGCGCCAACAGCCCGCAAATCCTCAGCAGACTGGAACATGGCCCGGCCATTGCACTGCTGGAGGCACTCAGTCAGCATGCCGGCACATGTCTGGAAGATTTGAGCGACGAGGAACTGCGCGACATCAACGCCAAGGCATTGCAATATGTGAAGGAAACCAATCCCGGTCTGGCGCATGTGCTGGGATATGACTGGGATCACCCGTCACTGGCATTCCTCACCGGCAATGCTGATTTCGGCTTGTTTTCCAACGGCTACCAGAAGCTGATGAACGCACTGGCAGTGCTGGACACGCTCTCCCCGGAGCAGCGCATGTCCCTGAAGGAAAACATGCTGCACACACGGCAAATCCTGCTCGACCACCCACCGGAGAATGTGGCATCGCTGGATATCCGCCACTGCTACGCCTCGGAAAGCTTTGATATGTCTACCATTGAGCGCCACCGCACCGCGTTGGCGGGCGCTTTGCTCTGCCTGCCGAAAGAGCGACTGGCAGCGCTGGAAGACACGTACCGGGCGCTGAAAGACGCCGTCGCACGCTTCGCCGACCGCGAACCGCCGATCGATATGCGCCACCTGCCGCGCACCAACAGCGATGAATATGCCGCCGGGAATATCCTGCTGGAAGCGCTGGAAGCCGTTGATCCTTATACCAAAGATCAACCACCGCACCCCTATTACGCCACCATCCGCGATGCCTTGCGTGAGGTGCAGACCGACTGGCAAAAGAAGGAAGAGAGCGGATTGGTCAGCGCGTTGCATAAGGAAGACGGTGAGCTGGATAAAGCAGAATTGCAGGCCAGTTTGCATCAGGCGCCGGAACTGCAGCGTGGCATGCGATTGCTGGAGACGCTGCAGGATCGTGATGCGGACTATTTGTTCTGTACTCCGGATGACGACCCGGTGAGCTATAACCAAGAAGTTTTCCGCTATTTCGATCTGGATAATCGCATCGACGTCTCCACCAATGTCAGCGCGCCGCTGGCCAACCGCGCCGATTACCAACGCTATGGCCCGCTTTACGCCGCATTACACACGATCGGGTTTGAACTCAACGTCGTAGCACCGGAATACATGGCCATGACTGCCGATGCATTACAGGAACTTCCCGGCAAATCCTGGCGTTTCCCGGCATTGGACAAACATACCGATAGCTTTGACCGCTTGCAGCAGATTCAGCAGCGCTTGCGGCAGCAGCAGGAAACACAGTCCACCGACGCAGCTACTATCCCGGTGGCATCACCGGTGCTGGCCGGGTATCCACGCCTTGACCGCGCCCTCAGCAATGGCGCGCTGGATATGATCCACGATGTCTTTGATTTTCGTGTGCCTCAGGACAATATCGAGAAAGATGAGCGCACAGAGCGCCCCAACCGGCCGGATATGCGCGACCTCAACCGCAGTATTTTCCACGGGCTTGGTCGCCTGTCCAAAGATGTCGAGGGCTTCCAGTCCTGCCGCCCGCTGCATGGCCGCAAAGCCTTCCGCCCGGATTTTGACCCCTACCCGGAGACTACCAGCGACATTATGGGGATAGGGCGTTAATCAGGCTGTCTCACGCTTTTTCTGCGTCAGCTGATGTACGTCAGCCTTCTTCTCTTCTTCCGCCGACAGCGTCAGCGTCTCATCGCTGCGATGCACATCGTAGGTCGGCATACGCGTCGGCACCTGCTTGTTCTTGGAGGCCTGCACGCCAAGATCGCTGAGTTTCTGCATGCGCGGCAGCAATCGGGCATTCGCCGACTTGGAGAAATCGTTGAAATGTTTCATCGCCGAGGTCAGCCCGCGCCCGACATTATTGGCGTAGGCAAACACCGTCGCGACGCTTTCCATAAGATCAGAAACCGTTTCCATAATCACTTGCTCATTCTCCGCCCGCTGCGCCGCCGCAATATTCATTTTCGCCAGAGAAAACAGGCCTGACAGGCTCGCTGGCCCGGCCAGAATGATGTTGGCTTTCTCCAGTTTCTGATTGAAATCCGGATCGGCCAGACGAATCTTCTCAATCGCCGACTCGCTCGGCAGATACATCACGTTAAACATGTAGCCGATCTGCTGTCCTTTACCTGCTTCCTTGAATTGCTGCAGCACTGCCGCCTGATACTGCTTGCTGCCCAGCGCCCGCACATGCTCATTCATCGAGCGCTTCAGCCGCTCCATCATCGCCGCTTCCTGCTCGCCGCCTTCATGTTCCGCCAGCTCGATCAGGAATTTCGACGCCTTGCTATCCACCACGATCACCATATCCTGCGGCAGGAATACCACCGCATCCGGGCGCAGATTGGACGCGTCCTCGCGCCGGATGTGATACTGCATCACGAAATCGCGCCCCGGCTCCAGCCCCAGATTCTTCAGCGAGTTCTCTAACCCGACCTCGGCCATCTGCCCGGCACCGCCGGGATTGGTCAGCGCGCGCATCACCGTATCCATCTGCTGACGTGCATCCTGCGACTGGTCTTTGATCGACGCCACTGCCTTGGTCACTTCCATGAATTGCTCGGTCAGCTTCTCGGTCGTCTTCTTGATCTGCTCTTCCTGCTGCTTTTTCACGTCCTCGGCTTCGCGCTTGTGATCCGCCAGCAACTTATTCGACATCTCCCCGCCCGCTTTCAGGATCGACGCCCGCGCCGCCAGCATCATTTCTTCCTTTTGCTTCTCCCAGTCCTGCATACGGCTGGCCGTATCCTTCATACGCTGCTCAATCAATTCCGTGCGTTTATCGGCCTCCGCCAAATCCGACTCCGCCTCCCGCAGCTTCTCACGCGTGATATTGCGCTCCTCGCGCACCTCCTCCAACTGCCGCATAGCTTCGCTTCGTTCCGTCACCGCAATGGATTTATCCTCCAGCAACTGCATATACTCACGCTTGAGCTTCACATATTCTTCCGCCTCTTTGCGCAGCGATTCCTCGGCGTTGCGCAACCGCATCAGCTCCAGCTCCTGCGTTTTCAGCTTCAGGAAGAACTGCCGCGCCGTGTAGAGGGCAAACAGCGCGATGCCTCCCGCCACCAACAGTGCCACAGAAAAAACTACGATCATCGGGATAGCGTCCGGCATGACTTTCTCGCTTGCGTGTCTAGGTTTCTCGCAGTATCCACTATAGAAACAACTGGCAAAAGTGCAAGACGATGAACGATCAGGACCTCTCCGTAGTGATTCTTGCTGCAGGCAAGGGAACCCGTATGAAATCGGAGCTTCCCAAAGTGCTGCACCCGATTGCCGGGCAGCCGATGATCCAACACGTGCTCGACACCGCCGCCGCGCTTGACCCGCTCTACACGGTCGTAGTCACGGCACCGGGCGCTGACAGCGTCACTCAGGCGGTCGCTGACGCCTGCGAACTGGCCATCTGCACCGAACAAACCGAGCAGCTCGGCACCGGCGATGCCGTCCGTGCCGCCGAGCCGGCCATGAGCGATTTCACCGGCACCACATTGGTACTCTACGGCGACACGCCGCTGCTGACCGCCGACACACTGCGTGACATGTGCGATGTCCTGAACGATCATGACGTGGTGGTGCTCGGCATGTGCCCGGAAGACCCCGGCGCCTATGGCCGTCTCGTCGTAGGAGAGGACGGTTCGCTCGAGGCCATCGTTGAGTATAAGGACGCCAGCGACGAGCAACGCGCCATCGAACTGTGCAATTCCGGCGTCATGGCAGTACGCAGCGGCCAGATCTTCACATTGCTGGCCGAAGTCACCAACGACAACGCCAAAGGCGAATACTACCTCACCGACATCGTCGCCATCGCCCGCGCCAAAGGCATGAGCTGCGGCTACCTCGAAGCCCCGGAGGAAGAATTACTGGGTGTGAACTCCCGCGTCGAACTGGCGCAGGCCGAGAGCATCTGGCAAATGCGCAAACGACTGGACGTCATGGAATCCGGTGTCACGCTGATCGACCCGGACAGCGTCTATTTCTCAGCCGACACCGCCATCGCCGCCGACGTCACCATCCAGCCAAATGTCTGGTTCGGCAAAGGCGTCAGCATCGCCAGCGGCACCACTATTTATGCCTACAGCCATATCGAAGGTGCCAATATCGGAGAAAACTGTCGCATCGGGCCGTTCGCCCGCCTGCGCCCCGGCAGCCAGCTGGCCGGTGACAACAAGATCGGCAATTTCGTCGAGCTGAAAAAAGCCACCCTGCATCCCGGCGCACAAGCCAGCCATCTCAGCTATCTGGGCGACGCCGAGATCGGCAAGAACAGCAATATCGGAGCCGGAACAATCACCTGTAACTATGACGGATACGACAAATACCAGACCATCATCGGCGACGATGCCTTCATCGGATCGGACACCGCCCTCATCGCCCCGGTGAAGATCGGCGACGGCGCCATCGTCGGTGCCGGCAGCGTCATCACCGAGAACGTCACCAAGGACGCGCTGGCACTCACCCGCGCCAACCAGATTGAGAAGCCCGGCTGGGCCAACACCTTCCGTGAGAAAAAGAGCAAGAAAAGCTAGGCCCCTCTTGCAATTCACACAAAACCAACTATTTTAGTCAGACATAGACAACGGAGACGCATGGATGTTTATCCAGACTGAAAGCACCCCTAATCCACTGACCATGAAATTCCTTCCCGGCACGACTGTCATGGCGGAAGGCACGCGCTTTTATACCGGCCAGAACATGGCGGAAGAATCCCCGCTGGCGATGGCGCTCTTTCAGATTCCGGGCGTCACCGCCGTCTTCCTCAGCAGCGACTTCATCACCGTCACCCGCAAGGAAGAGGAAGAATGGGGTACGCTGAAAGCCGATATTCTGGCCACCATCATGGATCATTTTGTCGCCGGTCACCCGGTCATTCACGCCAAAACCGCGCCCAAACCGGAAGCGGCCAGCGGCGAAGAGAGCGACATCATCAAGGAAATCAGGGAATTGATCGATACCCGCGTCCGCCCGGCGGTGGCCATGGACGGCGGCGACATCATCTTCCATTCCTATGAGGACGGCATCGTGAAACTGGAAATGCACGGCGCCTGTTCCGGCTGCCCAAGCTCAACCATGACCCTGAAACAGGGCATTGAAAACATGTTGAAGCATTATATTCCGGAAGTGGAAGCCGTCGAACCGGTGAATTAGTCCATCACTAAACAATGTTGTCACAAGATGGAGCATTAGGCGAGAATGCCGTGTTTTCGAGAACCGGAAGCGTAAGCGTATAAAGCATACGTGCGAACCGGAAGCGCAGAAAATGCGCATTCGCAGTCAATGATACACTTGTGAAAACGTGGTTTAGCAGCGTTTGTACTGGCTGTTGGAACGCCCAGCAGCACCGGAGGTGATGATATTGCCGTCGGCATCGGCGGCACTGATCCAGGACTGATTGGTCAGCCCCATCTGCTCTGCCTGTTCCTGTACGTCGCGGGAGACAAGGAACATCAGCCGTTCAATCTGTTTTGGCTCACGCAAATCGTCCGGCAGCGCATTGAACAGACGATGCATGGAACGCGTCAGCGTATCCACACGGCCACGGCGCACGGCACTACCCGGCATTTCCTCGGAAAAAGACACCGTCATATCGAGTTGCGCCTGACGATACGCCTGCAGCGCATCCGGTGCAATCTCCTCTACGCGATCGATAATCGCTTCGTCATTCGCTGTCTTGGTCATGATTAGCTCGTGATATCTAACAGGTTTTGTAACATTTCGTCAGCGGTCTCGATGGTCTTCAGGTTGGCCTTGTAGTCATACGACGCCACCTTTTGCTGCACCACCTCTTCGTCCAGACTGACATTCGGGTATTCGACCACGCCGTCCGCATCGGCAGCGGAACTGCCCGGCTGATAGACTTTCACCGTTGCCGGATCACGGTCCACCAATTCCGTACGCACGCCACCCGTCGGCTCTAACGCAGACTGGTGAACGTCTCTCGGCGTATACGGCTCGTTGATCTTCTCCCCGTTGACGGTCTTGGAGGTACTCTGAACATTCGCCACATTATTGGCACTGTTGGCCATACGCGTACTTGCCGCATGAAGACCAGTCAGTCCGATATTGATAGAATTGATCATAATTACCCCTCCTCTAGAGCCATATCAGACCTGATCCTACCATGAATAAGTAAACGCGTTGTTAACAATTACTAAAATTTTAGCGATTTCTTCGCCCCAAACCCCGGACAATTGCTTAAAAAGCATGAATTTACCATTGCATTTCCCCCGGCAAATCCTTAGCCTGCTTGCACATTCAGTTTCATACGGGACACCATGCGCACGCTCGCAATTCTTTGCTCTCTTCTCACCCTCGTTTTACTCACAGACACTGCGTCTGCCGCCAGTTTCCGCTGTCCGTATCTGGCCGACAAGACCAAACAGACCATCAGCGAGATGACACAGGGCAAAGACGGTTGGTTCTTCCGTATTCAGGGCGATCTGGAAGAAGAATTCCTGATGACCTCGGAGACGGCGCAGTATTTCACCCGCTTGGTTGATGCGCTGGATGCACGCGATACCACCTTGATTTTTATCACCATTCCCCCACGCGGCATGGTCGCTTATGACTTCCTTGACCGCAGCATTGACGTGCAGGCGGATTTCGACAAAACCAAGGCCGAGACCTCCTTTAACGATCTGGTCGTCGCCTTGCAGGGAACCGGACTGATCGCCCCCAACATCACCAGCCAGTCCGACCTCGGCGCTGACTTCTTCTTCCACCGCGACATCCACTGGACTCCGGAAGGCGCGCGCATCGCAGCCAAAACGCTGGCCTCCATCCTCAAAGACAACACGCATTTCCAAAGCATGACCCCGGCAGCCTTTGAGACGGTCGAAGCCTCGCGCCAGACCATCAAGGAGCGTATGGGGCTGGAATTGCAGCGCCTGTGCACCTCCGATATTCCGCCGGAACCGTATGTTCAGTACGAAACCCGCCGCAAGGACACCAAAGATGCCTCTGCTCTGTTTGGTGATGCCGAAGAAAGCGAAGCATCTGTCCTCGTCGGCTCCAGCTTCAGCGCACTGGAATGGTTCAACTTCGACGGCTTTATCTCCGAATATACCGGCCTCGACATCGCCAACCACGCCCTCGCCGCCGGGCATTTGTTCAATGCCATCGTCTCCTACACCTCCTCACCGCAATTCGTGGGTGCCCGCCCACCCTTCATGATCTGGGAAGCCCCGGCCATCTACGACCTCAACAACGACACCGCTAAATTCTTCCGCCAAGTCATCCCGGCCATCCACGGCCCCTGCGGTCCGAGCAAAGCGCTGGCCAAAGGCTCACTCACCGTCAAAAACGGTAAAGGCGGCCTGCTGATGACCCTCGACCCGGCCAAGAAAATATCCGGCAACGGCTATTTCCTGTTCATCGAATCCAGTAACAAAGGATTGGCTGAAATGACCCTCGATCTGGAGTATGATGATGAAGACGGCGAATGGTTCACCATCGACCGCTCCGAGCATTTTAAAAACTATGGCCGCTTTTTCATCGAACTGTCCGATGACATCGAAAGCGCGCTCAGTACCGTTCAGGTAGACGGACTGTCCAATGTCAACGCGACGCTGACCGCCTATCTCTGCCAAACCCCAACAGCAAGTAACCAAGGAGAGTAACATGCTGAGAACCCTACTGACCTGTCTTCTGTTTCTGATCCCTGTGACTGCCTCCGCAGTCAATGACAAAGAACTCTACGACCCTGCCCCTCCGGCCGATTCGGCCTTCGTCCGGCTGGTCAACGGCGGCACCGCCAAAATCGGTGGCGTCATCGGCAACATCCAGTTCAAGAACGTTTCGGCACCGGGTGCATCGCCTTATTCTCTACTAAAAGAAGGTGTCTACGACCTGGTAGTGAACGGCAAGAAGACCCGCATCACCATTAAGTCCGGCGGCTATTACAGCTTTGCCGTCGCCGGTGATGGCAGCGTCATCACCATCAATGACCCGCTGATCAAAAATCCGGCCAAGGCCATGATTTATTTCTATAACCTCTCCGACGCCAAGGAAGCGAGCCTGCGTGCACCGAGCCACAACACCGACATCATCGGCAAGCAAACATCCGGCAGCGGTTCCGCCAAGGAAATCAACGCCCTGACACTGGATATCGCCATCACCGCCAATAACATCGATGTAGCCAGATACGCCAACACCGGACTGAAACGCCGCACCGGCTACAGCTTCATCCTCTCCGGCAGCGGCGCGGAGCTGAAAGGCGCCATGGTGGAAAACGGGGTCAGTAAGGCCAAATAACCCATGAAGCGACGCCTCCCCCTCATCATCGCTGCCGTTGCCTGCCTGTGGAGCACCACCGCGCTGGCCGAGGGAGAATTGCTGCCGCCGGACATTGACTTCGCCAAAGTCTGTAAGGTCAAGGAACGCATCAACAAACCCTCGCGTGACTGGACCGGCTGGAACGGCAAAAAATCGTCCCTCAGCAGCGACCAGCTGATCGAACTCGGCATGCTCTACCGTTTCGGCAGTAAAGGCACCGCCAAACAGCCAGAACTGGGAGCGAAATTCTTCAGGCTGGTGGCCAAACGCGGCGACACCCGCTCACCCAAGGCCATGAACCTCTACGCGCAGATGCTGCTCAGCGGTGACGGCGTCACGCAGGATACCGAGCAGGCGATGGCGTATTTCGAAAAGGCATTGGCCGGTGGGCGCTACAAAGCCGCGCACTATCTCGGTGAAATCTATCTCGGCTTCGGCGATTACACCAAGGCCGAGTATTATTTCAAGCAATCGGCGGCCACCGGCTACCCGAAATCGGTACTGGCGCTGGCCTATCTCTATAAAGAAGGGCTGGTCACTCCGCCTGCCGATCAAGCCGTCGACAACCTCTACACACTGGCGCAGAATATGCTGCTCGAGCGTGTCGCAAAGGGTGACTGCGTCTCCCTGTACGATATCGGCCTGATTTACTTCAAAGGCGAGTTGGTGCCCCGGAATTACACCGTCGCCGCCAAATGGCTGGAAGCCTCTGCCAGCACCGGCCTGACCAACCCCATGCTGGTGCTGGCCGAGCTCTACCGCAGCAGCAGCGTCGAGGGTGTCGGGCTGGAGCGCGTGATCACCTTATGGCAAACTGCTGCCGCCACCGGTTCGCGTGAGGCCATGTACCATCTCGGCATGAGCTACATGCTCGGCGAAGGCGTCGGCGTCGACCGCACCACCGGACTGGACTGGCTGAGCAAATCCGCCGCACGTGGAGAGCTGGACGCGATGGAAGCGCTCGCCCATGCTTTCTCCGGCGAATACGGGGTAGAGAAAAACCCGAAACAGGCCGCCGAATGGATGATCAAAGCCGCCAGGCATAAGGATGTTAGCTCCGAGATTCTGCTGATGCTCGGCCATGCCTATGAGACCGGCACCGGCCTCAAACAGGACCTTCGCCAAGCGTTTCTGAATTACGAACGCGCCGCCAAAGCTGGCAGCCGCAGCGGGGTGGTCAGACTCGCCGAATCCCACATGCAGGGGCGCGGCACCAATCAGCACGCCAAAAAAGCATTGAAATTCTATCGCCTTGCCGCCTCGCGCGGCAGCAACCACGCCATGCGCAAAATGGCACACATCTATCGCTGCGGCACCGGCGTCCCGCAAGACATGGAGAAATCCTACAAATGGCTGGAACGCGCCGTCGCCAATAAAAGTGGCGCCGCCCTGCTGGAAGTGGCAACCCTCAGATTTGAGGAAGGCAAGGAACAGGAAGGATTGCACTTTCTGGAACGCGCCGCCGAGTTGGGCAACCGCAAAGCCATGGCGACCCTGAGCGTTTATTACCTGAAACAGGGTGATAAGGACAAAGCGGAGACGTGGGAAGACGCCGCCACCGACGACGGCAAGGGCGAACGTGCGGGCTGGCTGAAACTGGGCAAACTCTACGCCCATGACGGGCTGGATGCCGACAAGGCTGTCGATTTCTTTGAAGAAGCGATCGATCTCGGTAGCGCCGCCGCCATGTATGAATACGCCAAACATCTGGAAACCGGGCGCTACGGCATGCCGCTCGATAAGGAGGAGGCGCAGGAATTATTGCAGCAATCCGCTGACGCAGGCTTCGCCAAGGCGCTGTACTGGCTCGGCAAGGAAGCACTCAAATCAGAGGATGGAAAAACGCAGGAGAAATCCATTCCGCTTCTGGAAAAAGCCGCAGGTGGTGGAGAGATTCGTGCCATGACATTGCTGGCTGAACTCTACAGTAAAGGCGTCGGCACCATCGCCGTCAGCCGCGAAAAATCCGCGGAATGGATGGACAAAGCCGTCCACGCCTATCCGTGCAAGGCGCACGACATCGCCGCCGTCGCCAAGAATTACGCCAAAGGCGTCGGCACCAGGCAGAACGCCCATAAAGCACTGGATCTCTACCTGCGCGCCGCCGAACTGGGCTCTCCCAATGCCATGCGTGAGTTAGGGCGCATGTATGCGCGCGGGCTTGGCGTCAAACCGGCGCCGGAAAAGAGCATCGACTGGTTCAGGCAAGGCGCGGAAAAAGGTGATGCCGCCTCCATGCTGGAACTCGCCAACGCCTATGCCTCCGGCTACGGCATCGCCACCTCCCCGGAGTTGGCCATGGAGTGGTGGAAGAAAGCCGCCGATGCCGGCAATGAAGAAGCGCGCACCCAACTGAAGCAGATGCAGGCCACCGGTTACGGTGAGTAACGCACCCTAATTTTATTATGGAAATTTTTCCTGTGTATATCACTTATGGAAATTTCAAAATAACGGCATATTCACGCAAGTCATTTCGGGATAACCTCTCCCCTCTTCCATAAATGTGCCTTACGAATTATGGATACAACCAGACAACATTCGGCAAAATGGAAAATATTAAAACTGGAAGTAGAGGAAGGGTGAGAAAGATTGCGCGATCATTTTGATCACCGCCAACACGAACAGTGCGATCACCAATAACTGGCGGAAAACAGGCAGGCGAGCCGCCCAATCAGGCGCCAGCGTCTCACCATTGCCATGCCAGCGACGCATCAGCGTCGGCATCAGGAAGATCAACCCGTAGGCCACCAGCAGCATAAACACGTCAAACCTTGTGATATCCCAGGCCGTGCGCCCGCTCAGCCCCAGACCAGCCTCGCTCAGACCGAACATCGCCGCATACATACCCATCGCCACCTGCACATTTTCGGCGCGGAACATCACCCAGCCCAGTATCACGATCAGGAAAGTGGCCGGCAATGCCAGCAACTGCGGATACGGCGTACCGCGCTTGCCACCTAATAACCGCTCAATCGCCAACACCAGCCCGTGCCATGCGCCCCACAGCACAAACGTCCAGTTCGCCCCGTGCCACAGACCGCCCAGCACCATCGTCAGCAGCAGATTGACGTAAGTACGCACGGCACCCTTGCGGTTACCGCCCAGCGGAATATAGAGGTAATCGCGCAGCCAGATGGACAGCGACATATGCCAGCGCCGCCAGAATTCCGTGATAGAACGGCTGATATACGGGTGATTGAAGTTCTCGGAGAATCGGAAGCCCATCATCAGCCCGAGCCCGATCGCCATATCGCTATAGCCGGAGAAATCGAAATACAGCTGCGCCGTGTAAGCCAGTGCACCGAGCCACGCCTCCGCCATCGTCGGATCCGGCAATGCGAACATCATATCCGCAACGGAGGCCAGACTGTCGGCAATCAGCACCTTCTTGGCAAATCCCATCGCAAACCGCACGCAGCCTTCATTGAAACGGTCAAGACTGTGTTCGCGGCTAATAAATTGATATTCGAGGTCTTTATAACGCAGCACCGGCCCCGCGATCAGTTGCGGGAACAGGGCGATAAAGGCGGCGAAATCCAGAAACCGCCGCGCCACATGCGCATCGCCACGGAAGACATCGACCTGATAGCTAATCGCCTGAAAAATATAAAAAGAGATACCGATCGGCAGAATCACGCTCCACGCCTCCAGCGACCCTGCCCCAAGGCTGGTCAGCAGTTGATTGAACGCATCAATGCCGAAATTGAAATATTTGAAATAGCCAAGCACCGCGAGATTACCACCCACGCCCAGCGCCAGCCATCGTCGCCGCGCCGCACCTTCGGCCTCCACCATATAGCGCGATGTCGCGTAGTTATAGACCGTCACGAAGATAAACAGGAACACGAAATCCACGCGCCACCATGCGTAGAACAGGTAGCTGCCTATCAGAATCGTCAGCGAGCGCCAGCGCATCGGCGTTAGGTAATAGCTGGCGAGAAACAGCGGCAGGAACATCAGCAGAAATACGGAAGAGGAGAAAACCATCAGCAATCGCCTCCGCTGCAATGCTCCGGCAGCGCCACCGCATCGTAAGTGACCGGCACGAAACGCTCCGGGATCTCCCAGATCACCAGCCGTACCCCGTCTTTCATCAGCGAATCGCTTTGCAGAAACGCCGACATCGGCGCCATCGGCCCCTCGCCCTCTTCCGCCAGATTGAGCACATCTACCTGCAGGGCACTGGCCAGCGCCCCCTCAAAGTTCCATTGTTTTTCAAAGCTATACGAGGTTCCCACCAGCACCACCGGCATCACCTGTTCGCCAAATAAATCGCTACTATCAGCCCCGGTATCTTCCTGCAAGGTCGTCGAACGCGTCAAAACCTGCTCCGCTTCCGGACCAATCACTGGACTGAAAATACCTGTCGGAATAAAATCGTACAAATCCCCTGCATAACGCTCAGCCTCACCATCCTGTGACACATAGGCCTTCCGGACACCATTATCCAGTTGTAATACAGG
Organism: Alphaproteobacteria bacterium; assembly: GCA_030430795.1. Taxonomy (GTDB): domain Bacteria; phylum Pseudomonadota; class Alphaproteobacteria; order Rickettsiales; family UBA998; genus JAUIJX01. The sequence continues at coordinate 29,963 of JAUIJX010000002.1, forward strand.
AAGAATAGCATCCGCTAACGCATTCGCTACCAGCTGCGCCCCCTGCGGGCTCCAATGCGTATCGGTCTTCATGAATACCGGCACATCCGCTTTCACTGCCTGTAATGCAGGCCGCAGATCAGGCGCCAATACGTCTTCACGCTGCAATGCCGCCAGCATCCGCGCATACATCGCCTCACGCTTCGCCGACCACTGCACGCCCGGCAGATATTCCGGGTAAATCCGTGCCTTGGCAGGAATCAACGCCACCGCTAATGTGATCCCGCGTGCCGCCAGCACCGCCTTCACCTTTGAAATATCGAGAATTTTCTGCTCAAACGCCGCCTCGCCCTCAGGCAGGAAACGAAATTCCTCATCGGTATAGAGCCAGCCATCGCGACCAACCACCACCCCGTCACCGCCATCATCAAACAGTCCGTAGGTCAGCGATGTCCACAGCGCTATCGCCCCATCGCGCACCAGCAAGGCATCTTCAAACCGTGATTCAAACGCTGAACTGGCCGTGCCCATCAGCACATCCTCCTGCGTGAGCGGCTCATCTCCCCACACCTCCGGGTGCTGCATCAACGTCGCCATGCTGACCCCACATGCCAGCACCAGAAAAAGAAGAAACAGCCACGCCATCGGACGCGCTGTCGCTTTCTCCATACTACTCATGAGATGCGCCTTTTTGCAGCATCAGCGATGCTTTGTAGTGCCCGCCAGCGGCTGCGCGCTGGAGATAACGCCGCGCTTCCGACGGGTTGCGCACCACGCCTTCGCCGGTCAGCAACGCCCGTGCATAGGCGTAATCGGCATCCGGCTGCGCATGATGCGTTGCCCGCTCAACCCACTGAATATACTGCCGAATATCTTGCGATTGCCCTTCCAGCGGATAATAATAGAGATAGGCCATATTCAGCATCGCCTTACCGTTGCCGCGATCCGCCGCTTCAGCAATCAATTCCTTGCCCTTCTCAATATCCGGCTCCACCCCGGTGCCAGCGAGATAGGCGAGGCCCAGATGCCGCATCGACTCCGCATGTCCGAGCGTCGCCCCGCGCTCAAAATAGCGGAAGGCACGTTCGGCATCGCGCGGCACCACTACCCCGGCAGTCAGCAGCAAGCCCGCTTCCAGCATGGCGTTGAGGTTGCCTTTCGCCGCCGATTGTTCCATCAACGCCACCGCATCCTCCGCCGTGTAGCCCTCAACCGCGCCCCACAGCACCATGCGCGCCAGCTCCAGCATCCCACCCGGATCGCCGCCAGCCGCCGATTTCTCAAACCACAGAAACGCTTTCTCCAGATTCTTATCCAGCCCATAGCCATTTTTATAGGCTGACCCGATCAGCGACATCCCGGCATAATCGGTCTCACTGATCTGTTCCTCCGCCTTGGTGAAATACTCACGCGCCAGCTCTTCATCCAACGGCGCACCCTGCTCGTTGGCATACGCTTTGGCCACCGCGATGATCCCGTCGATATCCTCAGCCTCCGCCGCCCGTTCATACCAGATGAATGCTTTATCATGATCCACCGCACCGAACGTGCCGTCGCTATAATGATCGCCGAGTGCCAGCATCGCCTGCACATGCCCCTGCTCGGCAGCGGATATCAGCAGCGTCTTGGCCACACCGTAGGCCCCACGCTCCAGATAAATCTTACCCATCTTATAGACATCGTCCGCCGAACTGGCCGATGCTTCCCGCGCCTTTTCCAGGTACGAGAGCGCCAGCACCTCGTCCTTCTCCACGCCATTCCCCTCAGCAAACGCATGATAAAGGGAGAGCATTGCGGAGACGGAACCACTTTCCGCCGCTGAACGTAAATAGGTGACCGCCTGCTCGGTATCGCCCTCACGCGTATAGTAACGCGACAAATCCTGAATCGAGCTGCCATGCCCGGCATGCGCCGCCTTCTCCAGCCACTCGAGCGCCTCTTCATCAGTCAGCAACAGGTAATAGCTTTCCCCAACCAGCAAGCGCTCACCCAGCTCACCGGCTGCCTTCAGCGAACCGGACGCCACCGCCATCCGCGCGTAACGCGTGGCTTCTTCACGATCCCGCGGCACACCCTGCCCGTTACCCAGCATCCGCGCCATCGCCAGCATCGCACCGGGCTCCCCGGCATCGCTGCCTTTGCTGTACCATGCCATCGCCTGCGCATCGTCTTTCGGCACCAGCAGCCCTTCGAAATAGAGATCACCCAGCATTTCCGCCGAACGGCCATGCCCTTTTTCCGCACGGTTTTGAAGCAATGCCGTCCCCAGCGTAATCAACCCGTCCACCTCATCATCTGACTTTGCCGTAATGCTTTGTTGCTTCAGCAGTCGCGCCAGGGCCAGCGCCGCTTCCCCTCTCTGGTCGCGCAGTGCAAACCGGTACTGCTCCGCCGCCGCCTCCGCATCGGATGGATGACCTTTATAGCCGGTTTCCAACAACTTGCCGTAGGTATAGGCCGAGGATGCATGCCCCTGACGAATCGCTTCTTCCAGCAACGCCACCGCTTCCTCCGCATCGCGCTTGGTACCTTTTCCCTCAATCAGCAGCCGTGCCAGCGCATGCATGGCGCTTTGTACTTCACCGCTACGCTTGCCAATCCTATTGGCCAGATCAATCGCCTGACGGTAATAATGCGCCGCCTTGGCATTCTTCGGCTGCTCCAGCCCGTCCTTATTGATGTAATTGGCGTAAGCATCTCCCAGCGTCACATAGGCTGACACGGAGTTTTCCGCCTCCAACGCCCCCACCTGTTTCTGAAAGGCCGCCGTGTCCTGCTGGCGCAACGCCATCATCAACGCATCCAGCTGATCATCCGCCCATACGGGGGATGCCAGCAGACACAGTGACAGAGCGAGACAGGCCGAACGCATCATTAGGGAAGCACCTCCGGATTCCACCAGAAGCACGTCGCGTTCCCGCCACTGAAATCGTCAATCAGCGGCCGCTCGGCAAAAATCGGACGCATCACATGCAGCAACCGCCTGGCGGTCAGGTCTTCCTGCTCATGGGAGAGATATGCCTCGGCAAACGCCATGTAATGCCGTCCATGCGGCCGCACCTGAAGCATCCCCATATCCTGTGTGAAATAATCCTGACTCGGCCCCGGCTTATAATTCTCCGAGGCATAAGGTAATACCACCGACGGTGATTCCAGCCCCGCCAGATAGAATTGCATAATCGTATCCAAGGTTTTGCCGTCCACCTCCATACGGTAGAAATTATCGCCGTGCGCGAGCGCTACTTCCGCCATCACCACCATGCTGGCCAGCGACTGGCGCATATACCACAGCGCCCGCGACCCACGCCGTGTCTCCAGCGGCAGGCTGCCATCCGCGCGCGCATCGCTCAGAATCGTTCGGAACCGGGATTCACCTTTGCCATACAAGCTGTTATCCCCACTATACGCCCCCCACGCCATCAGCGTCGCATCGGCCAGATAGCGGTGATTGTTATGATCCACATCGCCGTCAAACGTCTTATCGAGCGGCCTGACCACCGCGTCAATCCATTCGCTCACCTGCTCACGTGAGGCCGTATCCATCGCCTCGTCCACCACCGAGAATCCCACGATCACCGGCAACATCGCCCGCTTCAGTGCATAATAGGTGTCATGCTCCGCATCGCCCTCTAGCAACGCTCTGGCACTGGCCCAACGTTTCAGAATCGCGATCAGCGCCTGCTGCGACTTGGCATCCCCGGCCAACGCTCGCCCGGTCAACACCGACACGTACCAGCTAAACGGCTCGGCGCTGGTATCCACACCATAGCCGTCCTTGGTCACAAGTGATGCAATCGGCTCCGGCTTCTCTTCCAGCTTCTCGCCATACGCCATGCAGGCGTCCTTCACCTTCTCATACGCCGCGCTTTGCAACTGTTCACGCCGCTTCTCGACGTCAAACAGCACATTCGCCGCCTGAGCCTGCACCCCGGCCATCAGCCACAGTGCCATCATCCATATCCCGACTCGCATCATCATCTTATCCTTCCTCTCCGGCAGCGGCTTTCTCCGTCAGGCACGGATTATCCCGAAACCGGTCAATCAGATCACCCTGCCCGTCACCCCTGAAAAACCCTTCCTT
>JAUIJX010000113.1 GCA_030430795.1 Alphaproteobacteria bacterium
ATCGTGCTGGAAGGCATCATCGGCCCCAACTCCAGCTGGTCCGGGCGCTATGTCGGCTCGCTCAACATCTCCAATGCCTATAACGCCGTCATCCTCGCCGTGCATCGCCAGAAGGAAGTGATCCGCAAGAATATCGAAAAAATCCGCCTGCGCTATGGTGACACCATCCTGATTGAAGGGGAACCGGAAGGGCTGAAGCGCCTGTTCAACAGCAAGGAACTCATCAACCTCTCCCACCCGGAAGAACGCCCTTACCGCCGCAATAAAGCACCGATCGTGCTACTCAGCGTCTTCGGTGTGGTCGGGTTGGCCGCACTCGGCGTCATGCCGATTGCTGCGCTGGCACTCATCGCCGCCGTCATCGTCGTGCTGACCAAATGCATCGATACCGAAGAAGCCTACAAGTCGATCCACCTCAATATCCTGATGCTGATTTTCGCCATGCTGGCACTCAGCGTCGCCATGGAAAAGACCGGCACCATCGCCCTGATCGTCACCCTGCTGACCGATTCCGCCGCCGGTTATGGCCCGCTGATCGCCCTCTCCGCGCTCTATCTGCTAACCTCGGTGATGACGGAAATTTTCAGCAACAACGCCTCCGCCGTTATCCTGACCTCCATCGCTATCGGCATGGCCGAACAATTCGGCATCGACCCGCGCCCCTTCTGCGTCGCGGTGATGTTCGGCGCTTCCGCCAGCTTCGCCACCCCCATCGGCTACCAGACCAACCTGTTCGTCTATAACGCCGGGGGCTATCGCTTCGCCGACTTCCCGAAAATCGGCGTGCCGCTGAATATCATCATGTGGATCACCGCCACCATCATCATCCCGATCTTCTGGCCGCTCGTACCGGTGCAATGATCCCGCTCACCAGAGAACAGCTGGAGCCGATCTGGACCGCCACCGCGCGGACGCTGGCAGGCAACGATAGTGTACAGATCGAGCTGCGCGGCAACGCCCCGGCGGAGCATTACCTGCAGACGCCGGAGACCATCAGCCTGCGCCCGCTGAGCGAAGAGAATACGCGGCAATTGCGCGGCGAGCTGGATCTGGCCGCCCTCAGCCATCGCTATCACGACCGCGCCCTGCACCAGCGCCAGCGCCCCGGTGACGAAGCGCGCAGCCATATCTTCGACGCGCTGGAGAGCAAACGCATCGAGCTGCTCGGCAGCCGTGCCATGCCCGGCATGCGCCACAATCTGCGCGAACGCAATCTGCATTATCTTAGCGAACAGGGATACGGCAATCTATCTACACTGGCCGAACCACCGATGCCCGCCCTGTTAGCGCTGATGCTGGAAGAAGCCGTCACCGGCGAGCCGCCGCCCGCCCTCATGCAGCCATTGCTGGATCAGTGGAAACCGTGGGTGATGGAACATGCGGGCGATACCCTCGCCGCCATGAGCACCACGCTGGCGACGCAGGAAGACTATGCCGCACTGGTACGCACCCTGCTTAACCAGTTGGCCGATGCGGAAATCGGAGAGAACAACGAGACCAGCCCGGTCGCCCCGGAAGAGAATGACGCACCGGAAGAACACGACGCCGATGCCGCCGGAGATACCGGCAGCGCCGAGGCGCAGGAAGGCGATAGCGGCGACGAGGACAGCCCCGGCATGGGACAGCACGGCATGAGCGAAGACGCCACCGTGCTGGAGGACAGCATGGAAGGCAGTATGGAGCTGACCAGCAGCGGCGGCGCACCGCGCCCCCTGCCCCCGACGCCCGACGGCATGACGCAGGCACTGGCCTACCGCGTCTTCACCACCGCCCATGACGAGGTAGTGCCCGCCGAAACATTAGTGCCACCGGAGGAGCTGATCCGCCTGCGCGGCAAGCTCGACGACACGCTCTCACAGGTGCGCGGCACCTTCGCCAAATTCTCGGCGCAATTGCAGCGCGTACTGCTGGCGCGTCAGCAACGCTCTTGGCAGTTCGATCTCGAAGACGGTATCCTCAACCCCTCCCGGCTGGCGCGGCTGGTGGCCAGCCCGGCGCATAACCAGATTTACAAGCAGGAACAGGAATCCGATTTCAAGGACACCATCGTGACGCTACTGCTGGATAATTCCGGCTCCATGCGTGGCCGCCCGATCACCATCGCCGCCCTCAGCGCCGACATCCTCGGCAAAACGCTGGAGCGCGCGGGCGTGAAAGTGGAAATCCTCGGCTTCACTACCGTTGACTGGAAAGGCGGCAACAGCTACCGCGACTGGGTCAGCGCCGGAAAGCCCGCCCATCCCGGCCGCCTCAACGATCTGCGCCATATTATTTACAAGGCGGCGGATACCCCGCTGGTACGCGCGCGCCGCAACCTCGGCCTGATGCTGAAAGACGGGCTGCTGAAAGAGAATATCGATGGCGAGGCGCTGCTCTGGGCACATGCCCGGCTGATGGCACGCAGCGAATCCCGCCGCATCCTGATGGTGATCTCCGACGGCGCACCGGTCGATGACAGCACCTTGTCGGCCAACTCCGCCAGCACCCTCGACCGCCATCTGCGCGAGGTCATTGCATGGATTGAGCATAGCAGCCCGGTCGAACTGCTGGCCATCGGCATCGGCCACGATGTCGGACGCTATTACAGCCGTTCGGTGACGCTCAGCGACGTCGCCCGGCTCGGCGAAACCATGACCAAGGAATTAGTGAGTCTGTTTAAGGAGTAGCGTTACGCCGCTTTTTTCGGAGACGCTTCCAGCGCTTTCTTGATCTGACGTTTGATCTTGATCGCTTCGTCAGTCAGCTTACGGTTGGAAGTGGTCAGCAGGAAACTATCCAGCCCGCCATTATGTTCCACCGTACGCAGAGATGCCGCCGTGATTTTCAGCGAAACCGTCTTACCAAGCGCTTCGCTCAGCAGAGACACATTCTGGATATTCGGCATGAAACGACGACGCGTCTTGCGATGCGAGTGCGATACGTTATTACCGGTTTGAATCCCCGTGCCTGTTAATTCACAACGTTTAGACATCTCTATCTCCTGTATTCCACTACCGCGCGCCACATATGCGCATTCGGCCTAAGAGGCAGCACTTTTAACGATTTGATGAGGGTTGGTCAAGTGTTTTTATGGGGTTTTTAGACGTCGATCATGCGTGAGCCGTTGTCGCTCATCGGTGTCGCCGCCGGTGCACCGACGAAACTGCCGTTGGAACCGGCATCCACCAATGCTGCCGCTTGTACGTCACCCGCATTCATATTGGCCATTTCGGCAACCGAGGTTTGACCCGGCAAGTTCATGTTTCCAAAGAAAACTTTTTCCAGAAAACCACCGCCTTTACCACCGGCACCGCCAATCGCCATAATCGGCTTATTGAGAATGCCCTGAAACGAGCCTTCGCCAAGCATTTGCAGGAAACCCTGCGGGTTATCATTCATAAATGCAAACAGCACATGGCCGCTCGCCGGCCCTCTACCCTGACCCGCCAGCATCGCCTGCAGCGCCATATCTGGTCCCTGTGGTCCGTCTCCAGCCATTACAATGCCTTATCTGTGTGGTGTTTTTCCATCTCTACAGTATAGCAATACTCTGTGACAGTTTAATGACGGTTTTTGGCAGTATTCAGTGCTGAGAGAGTGGATTGCTTCGCTGCGCTCGCAATGACAAGGACAGTATGCGAGCGGTCGTGTACGTGTCTCGCCGTAGCTCAAAGAGCGTAGGCGGAAGCACGGAGCGACGCATCAAAACTGGCGAGCCGGGGAGCAATATATAAAAAGAAGTGGCCGGGCATTGCGCCCGGCCTGTGGTGGGGGTTCGTATAGTCGGTTAGGATGTTTAGAGACGTTCTTCGATGTCAAACCACCAGTAAAGACCATCGAGCTTGAACGACTCACCGTAGTAACTTGCTGTAAAGTATGAGAAAAAGCGTTTTGCTTCACGCTCGACCCGGAAGGTGCGTACAAAACGGTGCAGACTGCGCAGAGTTTCCTGCAGTTTCATCTCTTCACGGCGCAGGGAAACCACCGCATCGCCGGTAGCGGCGATGGCACGGGCATAGCCCTCATCGTACCCGCGATCATAGCGGGACATCTCAGTCAGCAGCATTTTAGACGCCGTCAGCTCCATATTCTGATACAGCATCAGGTCAATGCTCTCGGCAATCGCACAGGCAAAGTATTTCATAAAATAAACGAACGGGTTGCCAAAGGTCGGGTGATACTCGGTCGGCAAGGTCAGCAGCCCGCCTTCCATCATGCAGGCAATACGCTCACCGGCAGATTTCCATTCGCTCTCTAAGCGACGGCATGGCGGCACATAACGGATACCTTCGCCGGTATCTTTCTGCAGGCGTGGGCATACCTGAAACATATATTCCAGAAAACCGGTATGCGCGGGGGTGTCAGTTTCAAAGGTTTGTACGGGTTGTACCGGCTGCACGCTGGGGATGGAAACAAACGCTTCCGTCATCGGCAGTGGTGGGGTGGCTGGGGTGGCAGCAGCGCTGCCGGTCTCGTGGTTAGGTGAAAACATGATTACTCCTCCTCTTTACGTTGATCATGTGTGTTACCGGTTATCCACATTCAATTACCGTGCCAACTTTCTGATTACCCACCATTTACCCCCCTCGCCTGTGGATAAGTTTTAGGCCTTTACGCCGCGGTTTTCTGCCATTAATCTAGAAACAAACATCCGGGAGAAAAAAAGATGGGCTGGTTCACCATTTCACGCATGATGATCATTATCGGGGTACTCATGACCGTCGGTTCCGCCGCCATCAGCCATAAGCTGATCGCCGAGAACGAAGTCAGCATCATGCAGGAAGAAAACGAAATGCAGCTCTGCGACGATCAGATCCGCGATACCTGGCAGATTCTCAAGGAAACCGAGCGCCGCGAAGACGTCAGCACCCTCATGGCCATCCTCATTGCCGAGCAGGAGCCAATGCCGCAAGCGCTGGAAATGGCAGCCATTCATATGGAAGAGCTGATGCTGATGGCCGGGGTGGAAGCCCCGGAAAGCCTGCCGCCACTGACCCCACAGACCTGGCAGCAATGGCAGGGAACGCTTGAATCCGTGCTGCGCGACTATAAGCGCCAGCTCACCGACAAAATCGATACACTCTATATGGGACGCATGGAACGGGCGGAAACCGTCAGCGAACTACGCCGCGAAAACCACGAATTCCGGGGTTATGCCCTGTTATTGCAGATTTTGGGACTGATTCTGGTACTCAGCAACCGTATGTTCGATTCCCGCGACGCCGATAACCTGACCGGCGTTTAGGCTCGACCAGCACCGGCAGACGCCGCTTCGCAAGCAAGCTGCTCCGGCGACAGACGCTGCCACACGGCATCGTAACTAGCATCGAAACTAGGCACTTCTTCCTGTTCACGAATACCGTTACCATTCACATAAGTGCTGGTGTGCGTACCGACAACCGGCTTCACATGATCACGGCAAGATTCCAGCACCCCCTGAACATCCTGAACCGGCCCAGAAAAATCAATCGCCATGTAGGAGCGCCCATCCATCGCATGATACAAACCAGCACGCGAGGAAGCCTCAATACCATTATCTCTCAGCATCTTAACGGTATTATCCGTATTGCCGGAAGATGCCAGCAAAACGATACCCCTCTGCTCCTGCGGATAATATTCAATCCCACGCACCGTACCGCCATTGGCATGACGATAAAAATCTACCGATACCATGCTTAGTTTCTTGTTATCATCCATTGCAGACATACCCACCCTCATTGTGTTTTGGTTCAGAAAAACACATAATACAGAAAAATCAGTCGGAAAATATTAAGATTGCGTTAAGATGAGTGGCGAGTGATTAAACAAT
>JAUIJX010000114.1 GCA_030430795.1 Alphaproteobacteria bacterium
CGGCAACTGGAGCGTTGGGCAGCTGGGACGTGTGGAAAAGGCGCTGATGGCGGCGGAGCCGACGCGCGCCAAACGTTGCGTGATCGACGGCAGCGGGCTGGAGTCGCTGGATACGACCGGGGCATGGCTGCTGATTGAATGGCTGCGCGGGCGGCTGCCGGGGGTGAAGGCGGAGCGTACCGGCTTTGCCGAGCGGCATGACGAACTGATCGCGCTGCTGGAGAATATTGAGCACCCGCCCTCTCCGAAAGGGCATACGGTCGGGCATGTAGCGGCGTTTATCATCGATGTAGGCGAGCATGTGTGCACGACATTCCGGCGTATGCAATCGCTGCTGGCGTTCTTTGGACGGCTGGCGCTGGTGTTTGGGCGAACGGTGATGCATCCGTCACGCTTCCGGCTGCGCAGCACGATTTATCATGTCTATCATATTTGTATCCGTGCGGTGCCGATCGTGGCGCTGCTGGCGTTTCTGATCAGCATTGTGCTGGGGTATCAGGGGGCAACGCAGTTACGCAAGTTCGGTGCGGAGATTTTTACGGTCGATCTGGTGGCGATTTCGGTACTGCGTGAGATGGCGGTGCTGATTACCGCGATCATGGTAGCAGGGCGCTCAGGCAGTGCGTTCGCGGCGCAGATCGGGGTGATGAAGCTGAATGAGGAAATCGACGCGATGCAGACGCTGGGGCTGGACCCGTTTGAGATTCTGGTGCTGCCGCGTGTGCTGGCAATCATGATTGCGCTGCCGATCCTGACGTTTATTGCCGATCTGGTTGGGCTGGCGGGGACGTGGTTCGTGTCCTATGCGCTGCTGGATATCTCCTGGCTGCAGTTTATCGACCGGCTGCAGGCGGTGGTCTCACCGATGAAGTTTTATATCGGGCTGATGAAGGCGCCGGTGTTTGCGCTGCTGATCGGGCTGGTGGGCTGCCATGCCGGGATGCGGGTGCGCAATTCCGCCGATCAGGTCGGGCTGCAAACCACGGTGGCGGTGGTGCAGGCGATCTTTCTGGTGATCCTGTGCGACGCGTTGTTCTCTGTGCTATTTACCAAGATGGGGATCTGATGGCGGCGTTGATCGAAGTCGAGAATCTTATCAATCAATTCGGCACGCACCGGGTGCATGACGGGTTGAATTTCACGCTCGAAGCCGGAGAGATTGTCGGCATTGTCGGCGGATCGGGTACAGGGAAATCGGTGCTGATGCGCTCGATCATCGGGCTGAACCGCCCGTATGGCGGCAGCATCCGGGTGGACGGCAAGGATATTCTGGCGATGTCGATGGAGGAATTGCTGGCGACGCAACGGCTGTGGGGCGTGATGTTTCAAGGCGGCGCGCTATTCTCCGCGTTGAATGTGGTGGAGAATGTGGCGGTGCCGCTGAAGGAGTTTACCGAACTGTCGGAGACGGCGATTCGCTCGGTGGCGGAGATGAAGATCGAGCTGGTCGGGCTGCTGCCGGAAGCGCGGGAGAAGCTGCCGTCCGAGCTGTCCGGCGGGATGGTAAAGCGGGCGGCACTGGCGCGGTCGCTGGCGCTTGATCCGAAGGTGCTGTTCCTCGATGAGCCGACGGCGGGGCTGGACCCGATTTCAGCGGCGGCATTCGATCAACTGATTCTGGAACTGGCGCGCAACCTCAATCTGGCTGTGGTGATGATCACGCATGATCTCGACAGTTTGTACCGGATTTGCGACCGGATTGCCGTTCTGGTGGATAAAAAAATGACAATTGATACACTGGAGGCGTTGTTGCAGAACGAGCATCCGTGGATTCAGCGATATTTTCATGGCGAGCGTTCACGCGCCGTACTGCAGGGAGAGACATGATGGAAAACGAATCGCATTATCTCAAGGTGGGATTGTTTGTGCTGTGCGCGGTGGTGGCCAGCATTCTGACGCTGGCGTTTTTCTCAACGCGCGACAGCATCAATCACTACATTACCTACGCCATTTATTTTGAGGGTGACGTTAGTGGTCTGGGCATCGGCTCGGCGGTGCGCTTTAAGGGTATCAATGTCGGACGGGTGAAGGATATTTCCTTCGTGTCCTATGACGATGACAAGATTCGTATTCTGGCGGATATTGTCGATACCGCGCCGATCCGCAAAGACACCACGGCGATGGTGCGGCTGCAGGGGATTACCGGCACCTCGGTGATCTCGTTGGAGAATACGGGTGAGGATTCGTCTGCGCTGGCGAGGGAAGATGGTGCTGACTATATGGTGATTCGCTCAACACCGTCGCAGCTGGAGAAATTCTTCAACGATCTGCCGAATCTGATCGCGGCGATGACGACATTGGCGGAGCGCGGGCAGTTGTTGCTCAATGATGAGAATATCGAAGCGTTTAATGGTGCGCTGAAGAGCACGGCGTCACTGGCCAATAGCGGTAGCCGTCTGCTCGGCAGCCAGACTAGCACCGAACTGCATGAGATGCTGGTGGAGGCGAAGATTGCGCTGCGCGAGTTCAAGATGCTGGCGAAGTCGCTGCGCGAAGACCCGTCGAAGATTCTGCGCAGTCCGAAGCATGAAGGATACACGGCTAATGACTAGATTCTTCTGCATTGCATTATGTCTGTTGGTGGTGGCCTGTTCGTTCGAACGGGACGGTGGGTTTCGCCGGCAATATACGCTGGAGCAGGCAGAGCTGAGCGGTCTGAAATTCCGGCAGTCGGGTAGTACGATGCGGATCAAGCTGCCGGTGACGACGCCGGAGCTGGATACCGACCGCATGGCGATTCAACTGGAAGACAAGCGGCAGGATTATGTCGCCGGGGCGAAGTGGAGCGATTTCCTGCCGGTGATGGCGCAATCGGCGTTGGTGCAGAGCTTTGCCGCCAGCGGGCGTTACCGCGACGTGGTGGCGGACGACAAGGCGGTGCGTACCAGTTATATGCTGGCCTCGACCATTGAAACCTTCCGTATCGAGAAAGTGCGCGGCGGGCAGTTGCAGGCACATATCCGTATGCGTTTCGGGTTGTATCATTACGGCGGTTCACAGCCGATCCGTACGCTGGTGGTGGATGAGCGCAAGGCGGTCGCCTCCGACCGTGTCTCCGCGATGGCGGAAGCGTTTAACGCGCTCTTTTCGGACGTACAGCGTTCTGTTCTAAATAAAATGGCCAAATAGGCACGAGCGTTAAATGGGCTGCAAATGCAGGCTTTCCTGCGCTTCCGGCTTTCATGTATGTCTCTATACATTGGAACTTCCGGTTCTCGGAAACCTGCATTTTCGCTCCATTTTCCATCTCGTGCGATGTGTGCTGCTTAGCGAAAAACGATAGAAAAAAGCCCCTCCTTTCCGAAGAAAAGAGGGGGAGTGAAGGCGGGTAAGCTGCAGCGCTAAGCGTCAGGGTACGGTGTCATGCAGGTTGCACCCTGCGCCTGTGACAGCGCTGCAGATTCTGTGTGCTACCAGTTGAAACTGATGCTGCCGTGGCTACGGTGATGGCCCCCGTGGCGATAGCCACGTCCACGATGGTTGTTGTAGCCGTAGTGATTGTTCCAGCGGCCACGGTTACGCCACTTATTTTTATGCCATTTGTTTTTGTGCCATTTCCGACCACCGTAATAGCCGGTGTTGATGTAAACGGAAGGCTGGCGGAAGACCGGGCGCGGTGCGACGTAGATCGGCCGGTTGTCGATGACGTAATCCACGCGGGTCGGAGCAGGGTTGTAGCCGTAATTATAGCCGACATTGCCGTTTGCCTGTTCGTTGACGACCTGCCATGAGCCGTCCGGTTGCTGGCAGGCGGTGCCGTAGCTTTGCTGCACGCGGCCGCCGACTGTCACGTTCTTGGTGTATTCGCGGCAGTAGGGTGCGGCCTCGGCAGCGGTGGCCGAGAATAACATGCCCATCGATAATGCGCCGAGCGCAATGCTTAATGTCTTTCTCATGTTAACTCCTTGTCTGGTGCCTGCCCCGCTCTCCGGGAGAGTGGAGAGCGGAACAGGCTGGTGGGAATCTTGTTATGCGAACACTCTTTTATGGCGTTCTCGACAGGTATTACGAATGGGATGGGGGGAGTCTTCGGAAGAAATATAAGATTTTATCTATCGATAATGTTTCCGCGAAAATCTCCTGATTTTCGCATGAAACGAGCTCAAGGCTGGCACGAACGTACTGTTCGTGCTTCTTTTCCCTTATATATACTGTGCTGGGAACATCATGCGAGGTCAGGAGACCGAGCCAGTCTTGAACCCCGCCCATTGCTAAGCGCAGGAGCGCGTGCAGGGGCAAAACAAAAAAAGAAATCTTCCGAAGACTTTAGCGCGCCAGAGCGTAGTATGGATGCTAACTAACAAAAATGATCTTACGGAGTTACATTATGACTATGAAGAAGAAACTGATTACAGGTACGGCTATTGTCACCATGTTGATTGGTGGTGCAGCGCTGGCATGCGATGGCAGCGGCAAGGGCGGACATCATCGCGGTGGCCATATGAAAGAAGTGATTTCTCAGTTGCCGGAAGCCAAACAGGAATTGTTCCGCGAGCAGATGGAATCGCAGCGCGAAGCCTTTAAAGGTAAGCGTGATCAGATGAAAACACTGCACGGTGAACTGAAAGCGATTGTGACGGCAGAGACGTTCGACAAGTCGGCGTTCCTCGCCAAGCATAAAGAAATCGATGCGCTGAAAAGCCAGTCGAAGGCAGCGCGGCATGCGTCATTCGCCGATCTGCTGGCGCAGCTGACGCCGGAAGAGCGTAAGATTGTCGCCGACGGTATGAAGAAGCGCGGCAAGCGTGGCAAACACGATAAACATGGCGACGCGGCTGAGTAACACTTGCTCCACCATGAGAGAGCGCTTAAGCTCTCTCATGGGATTTGGCGGAACAACAGAAAGCGGTTACGGATGGCAGCATCCTGGGCAGACAAGGACGATCATACGTTGCTGCAATTGCTGCAGGAAGGCAGTTCGTTCGCGTTCGCCGAGCTGGTGAAGCGGCACCATGTGCGGTTCTACCGCGTGGCGTATCGTTTCCTCAGCAGCCAGCAGGAAGCCGAAGATGTGGTGCAGGAAGCGTTCCTGAAATTATGGGAACGACCAGACATCTGGCAGGCTGGCCACCACGCGAAGTTTACGACGTGGTTTTACCGGATCGTGGTGAATATGTGTTACGACCGGTTGAAGAAGAAAGCACCGTTACCCATCGCCGACGAGCTGGCGATTGAAGATGACGGGCAGTTGCAGGACGAGCAACTCAGAGAAGCACAGGAACAGGCATGGCTGGAGGCAGCAATCGCCGAGTTACCGGAGAGGCAGCGCACCGCGCTCAACCTCTGCTTCTATGAGGAGGTCAGCAACAAGGAAGCCGCAGAGATAATGGGTGTGAATCTGAAAGCATTGCAGTCACTCATTATGCGGGCAAAGACAACATTAAAAGAGCGCATGGACGCGATTTATACAAAGGATAACCGATCATGGAAACGGACAGAGACACATCATTCGAACGCATCCTGAGCAACCGTCAGGTGCCGCCGCCAGGCGATGATCTATCACAGCGGATCATCAGCGCGGCGCTCGAAATTCCACAGCGCAAGCCGATGTCGTTTGTGGTATGGTTCAGTGGATTGTTCGCTGGGCAGCCGATGGTGCTGCGCCCTGCTTACAGTATGCTGGCGATGTTGCTGGTCGGGTTTATGATTGGTTTGTGGGGGGCTGAGGAAATCACGATAGAGAATGATTATGCCGAGGCAGATG
>JAUIJX010000003.1 GCA_030430795.1 Alphaproteobacteria bacterium
ATGATGACCAGTTGCGATTCGCGGATGCTACCCTGCCCAACGCCCAGCAGTGCGCCCATGCCGAGTTGCTGCATGTCCTTTTCGCCCAGCACGGTGACTTCAACGCCGTCTTTGGAGAGTTCCTTGCAGCGCGCGGCCAGTGTTTCGGGATAGATAACATTGGCCGGTTCCGTCACCACGTCGCGGGTCAGGAAGATGCCATCTTTCAATGCATCGAGTGTTTCATAGAGTTTGGCCGCCTTGTCGGCATCCTCGGCACAGACCGCAAAGCTCGTCAGTGTCGGTTTGGCGCTCTTTTCCTCTTTGGTACGGTATTTGTCGAAGCGGTAGGATTTCAGTGCCGCGCCGAAGGTCATGCTGGCCGCCACTTCGCCTTTTTTGCCCTTTTTGCCCGGAATGGTATCGAGCAGGCAGTAGAGGGTTTTGATGCCCATGGCATTGGCTTTGGCCACCAGCGTACCGGCGGCGTCTTCCCATGTGCGCATGGTGATGTCTTTTTCCTTGCCCAGACCGACGATCAGGATCTGGTCGAACGGGCAGTCCTTCGGCCCGACAACGCGCGTGACCTGCCCGGCTTTGCCTTTGAATTTCGCCGCGCCCAGTGCCCGCTTGATGATGCCGCCGGATGCCTTGTCAAGCGCCGCTGCCTTGCCTTCCAGCTTGAGCGCATCTGTCAGTGCGATGGCAACCGCTGCCCCCTTTCCTGCTTTTTTGGCTTTGGCGTCGTAGTCTGTAAGCGACAAAAATTCTGGCTTCATGGCGATCCTTTCTGTATTAATCTCGTCTCGGGGTTAGTGAGAAGTCAGGCGTATGTGGCAACGATATACTCTCTATATGATGCATTTACTGATGTGGCCAACGCTGTTTATCAGCGTCAGTCTTACCAGTATCATATGGCTCACGCAAGCGCTTCGCTTTATCGATTTCATCATCAATCGCGGGCTGTCTATCTGGGATTTTACCTATCTCACGATGCTGCTGGTGCCATCACTTTTGCTGCTGATTCTGCCGATCTCATTGTTCGTTGCGGTCATCTTTACTTACAATAAACTCTCCGCCGATAGCGAGCTGGTGGTGTTCAAAGCCGCCGGACTCAGCCCGCTGCAACTGGCGCGCCCGGCGATCATTATCGCGCTGATTGTCACTGCCTGCTGTTACGGGTTGTCGATGCATCTGATGCCGCTGACCAAGCGTCAATTCAAAGACACGCAAATGTTCCTGCGCGACAATTACACCTCGGTGCTGTTGCAGGAAGAGGTGTTTAACAGCCCGGTGGACGGGCTGACCGTGTTCGTGCGGCACCGCGACGAAGACGGCACGCTGCACGGGGTGCTGGTGCATGACAACCGTATCCGTGAGGCGGCCACCACCATGATGGCCGAGCAGGCGCAACTGGTGCAAACACCAAACGGACCCCGCTTCTACCTGACCAAAGGCATGCGGCAGGAGCGGCGTGACGGGCGGGTCTCCTGGCTCAATTTCGACAGTTATAATCTGGATATCAGCCTGTATACCGAGCAGGCCGCCGAGCGCACGCGCGGGCCAGAGGAAATGTATATGGGTGAGCTGCTGTCATCCGACGTGCAGGACGACGCGCTGCATCGCAAATATCTGGCCGAGGCGCATCAGCGTTTGACCTGGCCGATGTATGCTCTGGGGCTGGCGCTGCTGGCCTGTTCGGTGATGCTGCGCGGCGAGTTTAACCGGCGCGGGCAATGGAAACGCGTGGCCACCGTATCGGTGGCGGCGATCGGGTTCGTGGTAACCGGGCTGGGGCTGACCAATCTGGTAGTGCAGATGCCGCTTCTGACGCCGCTGCTGTATGTGGCGATTTCCCTATTGATTGTCAGCAGCCTGATTGCCCTGATGGGTGACTGGCGGCGGAGTGTGCAACCTACCTTGCCGGAGGCGATGACGTCATGATGCGTATCCCCCTCACCCTTTCCGGCTATATCAGCAAGCAGTTTCTCTATTCGACACTGATTGCGCTTGGCGTGGTGATGGCCGTGATCGGGCTGATCGATATCGTGGAACTGATACGCCGCACGTCCAACAAAGACGGTGTGCCGTTCCATGTGGTGATGGAGATGGCGTTTCTCAAACTGCCTTATATGGCCGAGCGGATTACGCCGTATGCGGTGATGATCGGCGGGATTATGGCACTGACCAAGCTGACGCGCACACAAGAGCTGGTGGTGGCGCGCGCCGCCGGGATTTCGGTATGGCAGTTCATGGCGCCACTGGTGATTCTGGCACTGGTGCTGGGCAGTTTCATGATTGCGGTGTTTAACCCGGTCTCCTCAGCAATGCTGTCACGGTTCGAGCAGTTAGAGGGCAAATATATCTCCGGCAGACCCAGCGTGCTGACCGTATCCTCCTCCGGGCTGTGGCTGCGGCAGGTGGAATCCGGTGCCACAGTGATGAATAAATTGTCGGTGGAAGAATATATCCTGCATGCCGAGCGCATCTCGCAATATGACATGGTGTTCTCCAACGTCACTATTTTTGCTTACGGGGATGACAGCAACTTCATCGGACGGATCGACGCCGAGAAAGCCAAGCTGGAGGTCGGGTACTGGTCGCTGGAGAATGCCACCATTTCTATCCCCGGCCTGTTGCCGAAGAAACACGCCCTGTATCGTTTGAGCACCAATCTCAAGATTACCGAGATTCAGGACAGTTTCGCCGAGCCGCGCACCCTGTCCTTCTGGCAGCTTTCCAGCTTTATCAAAACACTTGAGGATGCCGGGTTTGACGCATTGCGTCACAAGATTCACTGGCATGCGACCCTTGCCAGCCCGCTGATGTTGTGCGGGATGGTGTTCCTCGCTGCCGTGTTCTCGCTGCGACTGCCCCGGCGCGGGAAGATCAGCCTGATGATCGGCGGGGCGCTGGTCACCGGATTCGTGATGAATTTCGTGGTCAGCCTGTTCCATGCGTTCGGCTATTCCGGCAGCCTGCCGATATTATTGGCGGCATGGTCGCCACCAGCGATTGCCATCATGGCCGGACTGGCGCTGCTGCTGCATCTCGAAGACGGGTAGGTATACCTTTCCAGCATTGCCTTTCAGCGTATATCTGGTAGAAATACCCTATGCGCGCTACCAGATATTCGGTTTGTCTGTCTTTATTGTCGGCGCTGGCCTGCTGGCTGGTGCCCACGGTCGCGGCGCAGGCGGCGCTCGGCGTACAGGACGACCAGCCAATTCTGATGCAGGCCGACAAGCTGGGCTACGACAGTAAGAACAAAGTGGTGGTGGCGATCGGCAATGTCGAGGTCTTTCAGGGCGACACCATTCTGCTAGCCGACCGGATTGCCTATTATCAGGATCAGGACGTGGTGCGCGCCCGCGGCAATGTGACGCTGCTGGAGGATACCGGTACGGTCTATTTCGCCAGGGAAGTGGAACTCAAAGACCAGCTCAAGCGCGGGGTGGTGCAGAATTTCCGCATCCGGCTGGTGGATAATTCCCTGTTTGCCGCCCGCGAGGCGGCACGCGTCAGCGATACGCGCACCAAGCTGAAGAAAGCTGTCTATTCCGCCTGTAAGGTGTGCGAATCCTATGACCCGGACAGCGACAATGCACCGCTGTGGCAAATCAAAGCTAACAAGGTGACGATCGACGAAGAAGAAGAAAAGGTCACGTATCGCGATGCCTATATGGAAGTGTACGGATTGCCGGTGGCCTATACGCCGTATTTCTCTCACCCGACCCCGAACGCCAGCCGCAAAAGCGGCATCCTGACACCGGAATATTCGCAGAACAGCCAACTCGGCACAGTGGTGCAGGTGCCGTATTACTGGAATATCGCGCCGGATAAGGACGCCACCATCACCCCGCACCTGACCTCCGAGGAGGGACTGGTGATGGAAGGTGAATACCGGCAGTTGACCGATAACGGCGCGTATAAGATCAATGGCAGCGTTACCTATCCGCGGAAACGGGACGAAGCCGGGCTGGTGACGTCCGGCCATGAGTTGCGCGGGCATATTTTCGCCAACGGCAATAGCCGCATTAGCCAAAACTGGAGCTGGGGTTTCGATGTCAACCGCACCACCGATGATACGTATCTGCGACGTTACCGGTTTGGCTCGCAGGATACGCTGACGTCGCGCGTATTTGCCGAGCGGCTACAGGGGCGTGATTACATCACCGCGCAGGGGCTTTCCTTCCAGGGGTTGGAGATTGACGATGATCCGGACACGATTCCGCTGGTGCTGCCGAATGTGATGGCGCATTTCGAATCGCGCCCGATGTGGAAAGGATCGCGCTTTGTGTTCGATGCCGATACCGGCGTTATCACCCGCGAGGTCGGCGCGCAGAGCCGGCGGGCGACGCTGAACACCGCATGGTCGGTGCCATTTGTCACCAAGGGCGGTCATGTGTTTGAAGCCGGGGCAGCGTTGCGCAGCGATGTCTATTCCGTCTCCGACGTGACGCGGCTGGACGGCAGCGAGTTCGACGGCACGGAAACGCGTTTCGTACCGCAGGGGATTATGAAATGGAAATACCCGATGATCAAACAGCTTGGCACCTCCAGCATTATCGTGGAACCGCTGGCGGAAATGGTCATCAGTTCCAACGGGAATAACCCGGACACTATTCCCAATGAAGACAGTCTGAATCCGGAATTTTCCGACATCAACCTGTTTACGCCCAAGCGTTTTGCCGGGGTTGACCGGATCGAGAACGGATCACGCGCCATGTACGGGGTGCGCGGGCAATGGCAAATCCGGCAAGGGCGCAATGTCGATGTGATGCTGGGGCAGAATTACAGCCTGTCCGGCGATCCGATCTTCCCGCTGACCGCCAGCGGCTCGGAGCCTGATCTTTCCGATTATGTCGGGCGGGTGGGCGTGCAGGTAGACCCGGTGCAGATGTCGTATCGCTTCCGGCTGGATCACGACGATCTCGGCGTGCGGCGTAGCGAATTGCGCGGTTCTTACAGCGGAGAGCGCTTCGGCGCCCATGTCGATTACATTTATATCGATGATGACCCATTCTTAGAGAATGAGCGGGAAATCATTGCTGCCGGCTCCGTTCGCCTGTCCCCGGAATGGACCTTTAATGCCGCAGGGCAGCGCGATCTGGTCGAAGACCGGGCCATCAGTGCATCAACGGGGCTGACATATCAGAATGAATGTATTACGGTACAGTCGTTGCTGGCACGGGAATTCACCCGTGACCGTGATATCGAACCGAATACATCGTTTTCGGTGCGCCTGTTACTCAAGAACCTGAATTGATATGACACTGATACGCCGTCTTTCTTTTTTCCTGTTTTCCGTCGCCGCCATTCCTGCGTTTGCGGAGGATGCTCCCGCCCCTCAACCGGTTCAGCAAAGCGTGCATAAAATTGCCGCCGTGGTGAATGAGGATATTGTGTCCACGCTGGAAGTGGAGGAGCGCACCAAATTCGTGATTACCACCACCGGGCTTAGCAACACGCCGGAGACCAAGGCGCGGCTGATCCCGCAGATCATTCGCGGGCTGATCGATGAGAAGCTGCAGATGCAGGCGGCAGCGCAAAGCAACGTCTCGGTCGGGCCGGACGATATCAAGCAGGCGATTGCGACCATTGAGAAACAGCGTGGGAAAACACCCGGCAGTCTGGTGTCGTATCTGGTGGAGAACGGCGTGTCGCCGTCTACCTTCGAGCATCAGCTGGAAGCACAACTGGCATGGAACCAACTGATCTCACGCAAGGTGCGCAGCCAGTTGACGATCAGCGATGACGAACTGCAGCGCGAGGTGGAACGTGCACGCAACGAGAAACGCTCCAGCAAGGACGAAGTGCTGATTTCCTCGATCCTGCTGCCGGTGGACAAGCCGGAGAATGAAGCGAATGTGCAGGCGC
Organism: Alphaproteobacteria bacterium; assembly: GCA_030430795.1. Classification (GTDB taxonomy): domain Bacteria; phylum Pseudomonadota; class Alphaproteobacteria; order Rickettsiales; family UBA998; genus JAUIJX01. The sequence goes on from JAUIJX010000003.1 coordinate 5,860, forward strand.
TGGCGCAAAAGCTGGTGGGTGAGATTCGCGGCGGCGCCAGTTTTCAGGCAGTGGCGTCGCAGCTTTCCAGCCAGCAAAGCCTGAACACCAATCAGGTGTGGGTGGAGGTCGATCAACTGGATGCCGTGCTGGCCAATGCGATCAACCAGCTGGGCGGCACCGGACTGCTCGATCCGCTGCGTACACCGAGTGGCTACCATATTGTGAATGTGCATGAAAAGCGCAGCAAGGCCATTCAGCAGGATGCCGAGGTGCTGTTTAAGGATATCACCATGCGCCTGAAGAATGACGCCGAGATGAAAGAGGTGGATGTGCTGATGGGCATCGCCCGCGAGATTGCCAAGAACCCCGGCACCTGTCCGCAGAAAGGCATCGCCGGGATTTCCTCGTTCGACGATCTCGATTTCGACATTAAATATACACGCTCACGCTTCTCCGGCCTGTCGCCGGAAGTGGTGCCGCTGGTGAAAGATTTGTCGGTCGGCGGTATTTCCGAGCCGTTTGCCGCACCGGACGGTATTCACCTGCTGATGATGTGCGAGAAAGTGGCGCTGACCGGCAATAAGGTCAATCTCCCGGCGATCAAGACACGACTCAAGGAAGAGAAATTCCAACTGGAAGCGATGCGCTATCTGCGTAACCTGCGCCGCGAGGCTTTCGTGGAAGTGAGATTGTAGATTGTACGATCCGGATAAGATCATTGCCTCATCCGGCGTTCCCGCCAAAAAAGTTTTCGGCCAGCATTTTCTCAACGACTCCAGCGTGCTTCACCGCATCATCGCGTTGTGCGGCGGGCTGGAGCAGACGCATGTGGTGGAGGTGGGCCCCGGTCCGGCAACTTTAACACAAGCGCTGCTGGCAAGTGACGCCGCGAGTATTACCGGCATTGAAATCGATGCACGTTTTTATCCGCATCTGGAGACGGTGGCTACGGAGTCTGGCGGGCGTTTTCGTCTGATGCAGCAGGATGCGCTGGAGGTCGACCTGACCAAGGCAGTGGTGAATCCCTGCGCGATTGTCAGCAATCTGCCCTATAATGTCGGCACGGCGCTGTTGCTGCGTTGGCTGGAGACGGTGCATGCCACCGGCAATCAGGCCATTAGCATGATGGTGCTGATGTTCCAGAAGGAAGTGGCCGACCGTGTCGCCGCTGTGCCGGGTACGAAAGATTACGGGCGGCTATCCGTGCTCAGCCAGTGGCTGTGCGATGTGCAGGAAGGCTTCGATATTCCGCCGGAGAGTTTCACCCCACCGCCGAAAGTGACGTCCAGCGTGGTGCGGCTGATTCCGCATGCACGGCCGATCTATGACGTGCGGAAAGTGGCGCTCGAGAAAGTGTTGGCCGCCGGGTTCAACCAGCGCCGCAAGATGCTGCGCTCGGCACTTAAATCCCTTAACGTCAATACCGAGGCGCTGCTGGACGATGCCGAGATCAACCCGGAAGCGCGGGCGGAAACCCTGACCGTCAAGCAATGGTGCCGGCTCGGTTCGACATACGATAGTTTGTATTTGTAATCAGCGCTCGTCGCAGAGGGCTTTGACGAATTTATGCAGGTTGGTCTGGCGGGAGCGTTTGTTGCGCTCCGCCCGCAGGATGTGGGTGATCTCTGCTAGCGTTTCTTCCAGATCGCGGTTGATGACGACGTAATCATAATCGTCCCAGTGGATGATCTCGCCCGCAGCTTTCTCCATACGGAACTGCACGACGTCATCACTGTCCTGCGCGCGTTTCTTCAGGCGATTCTCCAGCTCCTGCATGGAAGGCGGCAGTATGAAAACGCTGACCAGATCTTCCCGGCAGCGCGCTTCGAGTTGCTGGGTGCCTTGCCAGTCGATGTCGAACAGCACGTCCTTGCCGCTCTCCAGCGCGTCGAACACAAAGTCTTTCGGCGTGCCATAGGAATGGGCGAAGACAGTGGCGTATTCGAGCAGTTCGCCCTTTTCCACCATGCTGCCAAACCCGTTGCTATCGGTGAAGAAATAATCTTTGCCGTCTTCCTCGCCCGGGCGCATCGGCCGGGTGGTGACGGAGATCGACATGACCAGGTCTTCCTCTCTGGCCAGCAGATGGCGCGACAGCGTGGTCTTTCCCGCCCCGGAAGGCGATGAAAGGATAAACATGAAACCACGACGGTAATGGATATCTTCTGTCACCTGTCACCCCGATTTAGTTGCCAACAGTATGGCGATAAGGACTTAAGCATTGGTTAAAGCTGGCTGGCAATGGTCGCTTTGACCTTCTCCGCTACATCCGCCGGCAGGGCATCATGGGCAAAATGGGTGACGTATTTGCCGTCTTTGTCCATCAGGTAGATGTAGCCGCTGTGATCCATCATGTAATCCTGCGTATCGTCGGCTTCACCCACCGTGTTTTTGCGGGCGTAGACCTTATAGGACTTTAGCACCTCGCGGATTTTCGCCTCATTGCCGGTGAGACCGACGGTTGAAGGGTGAAAGCTAGAGACGTATTCTTTGATCACCTGTGACGTATCGCGCTCCGGATCGACAGTGATGAAAACCGGCACGACTTTTTCAGCGTCCGGGCCCAGCATAACCATCGCCTGCGTGATGTTCTGCAGCGCTGTCGGGCAGATATCCGGGCAGTTGGTGAAGCCGAAGAAGACCAACATGTAGCGGCCACGGAACCCGGTGCTGCTGACGGATACACCCTCTTGATTTGTAAGGGTAAAATCTTCCCCGATCATGGCCTCGCCACTGCCGGAGGTTGGGTGATCCGGCCCTTTCCAGATATGCCAGCCGACAAACAGGGAGGTGAGGATAATGGTGAGGATAATGCGGTTGCGGGTACGTTTTTTCATGGAATTGGTGATAGCCTGATTCACCATATCTGTAAAGTATCTATCCATTAATTAATATATATAGTAGTTAAATTAACCCAACATCAATATATAGGTTAATATTTTTTTGACAAAATTCATATATATTGGTAAGATAAAGCATTAAAGTATGTAATTAAGGAACTGCAAGTAGCATGACGCCGTTTATCGCATTACCGAACGCGCAAGCGCCCGTCCCGCCCCAGACCTCCGCGGTCGTGGGTGCGGCTACCAATGTTTCGCCGGTTAATTTACCGATCGATGCGGTGCCCGCCACCGTCACCAACCAGCAGATTAACAATAATCTGAAAGGCGGCAGTAGCCCTGCACGCAGCGCCGCACCAACCAGCACGCCGATCAGCACCGGCGGCAGTTTTCTGAATATTCTGATGCCCGCCAACACGTCGGCACCAGTACAATTCTCCAGTCCGTTTCTGGCGCAATTATTCGCCCAGACGCCGAGCAGTCAGGTCGGCTCACTGGCCTCGTTCTTCGCCAATGATAATGTGCCAACCAGTACGCTGGATTCCGAATTGATGCAGCTTTTCTCGGAAGTAAAATATCGCCCGAGCAATGCCGCCAAACCGATGCCACCGACGCAGAATGTGCTGTCTTCCGAATTGTCGCAGGACGGCGTGGAGCGGCAACGGCAGCAGATTCAACAACAGGCGCAAAGCACGACGCGTCAGGTAGTGCTGGAGAGTTCCGACGGCAACCGTCAGGGCGTGAACACGCAGGCTTCCGCATTGTCTGCATCGCAGGCACCTGCCCGCAGCGTGCAGGCGACACCCGCCAGACCAACCCAACCACAACAGCAAACCAGTGAGAAATCCCCGGTGAAACGGCTGGCATCACTCATTCGTCCGGTGGGGCTGGATGCGTATGTGGCATCGTTCTCCCGCAATGTCGCTAACCTGACCCCGACATCTTCCGAATCTGTCAGCGCCAGCTTCTAGAACGTTTCCCGTAGACAGGGCTTTTCCCTCCGCACAAAACATCCTATAGTCCGCGCCGATGAAACCAATTCACGGAGCAGCAGCATGAAATATTGCGTGTTCGGCGCCGGAGCGATCGGCAGCCTGATCGGTGGCAAACTGGCGCAGTCCGGCATGGATGTCTCACTAATCGGTCGCGGCCGTCATCTGGAAGCAATGCAGCAAGGCGGCCTGACCCTCGCCTCTGATCTCGGCGAGGAAGTGACGGTGCATCCGCGTGCTGCCCGGCATGCCAGCGAGCTCGACAAGCAGGATGTCATTATCCTTTCCACCAAGTCACACAGCATTGCAGCGTCTGCAGAAGACATCGCCTCGCTGATGCATGACAAGACGGTGATTGTGCATGCGTTGAACGGGTTGCCGTGGTGGTATTTCTATAAGCATGGCGGCAAATGGGATGATAACCGCCTGAAGACGCTCGACCCGCATGACAGCATCCGCCAGACACTCGGCCCCGATAATATGCTGGGTTGCGCGATTTATCTGGCCGCCCATATCGCGGCGCCGGGGCGGGTGGAATATGTCGATAACGATTACAGCTCGCTCTATATCGGTGAGCCGGACAATACGCTGTCAGAGCGCTGCGTGAATATCTGCAATGACTTACAGAATGCCGGGATTGCGACCCATGCCAGCGAGGATATCCGCACCGAGATCTGGCATAAATTATGGGGCAATATCGCGATGAACCCGGTGACGGCACTGACGCATGCGACGATGGACGCCGTGGTGGAGAATTACGACGATACCGATTTGATCGAAGCGATCATGAACGAAGCGCGGTTCGTGGCGGAGAAAACCGGTATCCTTTTCCGCGAAGGGCCGAGCGGGCGCATTGCCAAAGCTGCCAAGATGAAAGGCCACAAGACCTCGATGCTACAGGATATCGAGCAGGGGCGGCCAACCGAGATTGACGCCATTGTCGGTGCGGTGCGCGAGATCGGGGCGATGGTGCATGTCGAGACGCCGCATCTCAACGGGCTGTATACGCTGGTGCGGCTGAAAGAGCGCTTTTATAAACCGGCCTGAGGGAAATCGATCTGCCCGGCGAGCCATTCGGCCACGGGTTGTGCTTCCAGTTTTTCTTTAGCGGCGTGTAAATAAGCCGTCATCTGCTGCAGATTCTTTTGCGTGGCTTCAGCGGTGCCATAGAGGTTGCGCTGCAATGCTTCTTTGAGGGCGGCGTCATCCTGCAATGCTTCTTCATACGCCTGCAGGCGGCCATAAAATGCCCCGGCCATTTTCTTGACGCGATGCCCAACGCCGGTATCGGAGACACCCAACTCCCGCACCGAGCGATCCATGTCCTGAAAGAAAGCCTCGGACAGCAGGGTGTAATAGGTCTCAACGCCCGGCTCGCGCTCCAGACGGCGCAGCAGCAGAAACATATGCAGCAGGATCAGTTCAAAGCGGCCATCGAGCGTATCCGGGACGCCGGCTTCGGCATAAAACCAAGGCTCTCGCGCCTGCTCCACCAGTGTCACATACATATGTTGTGCGGTCAGTTGATCCTGCGAGGGTTGAAAAAATCGCGCCAGTTGTGCCAGCATTGCCTTCTCCTGTTTGCTTTGCGGGTTTTTCCTTATATAGTACAGCCATGCTGAAACGTCACTTTCTGATTCTCTTTCTTTGCACGCTATGTGTCGCCTGTTCGCCGCGCATTGCGAATCGCGGGCATGTGGACATGCAGCAGAATATGGCGAAGATCGTGCCCGGCAAGGCCTATAAGCAGGATGTGCTGAAGCTGCTCGGCTCACCGTCGGCGCAGTCGTCCTTCGGGGATGAGACGTGGTATTATATCACCGCGCGCAAAGAGACCACCGCCTTCTTCAAGCCGGAACTGACCAAGCAGGAAACCACGCGCATCATGTTCGACAGCAACGGGCGGGTGACCGAGGTCAAGCAGTACGGTCTGAATGACGGGGAGAATATCGCGCTGGTGGATAAGGTGACCCCGACCGAAGGGCAGGAGCTAGGTTTGTGGGAGCAGTTGCTCGGCAATTTCGGGCGTTTCAACAAGCCGACACGCGGCCCGTCCACCACCTCCGGTATCAACGAACGCTAAATAAAACGATGGCTGTAGCCTTCTTCAGTGACATTGAGTATGTCGCCTTTGGCATTGCGTAACTGCCAGGCGTTACCTTTGGTCATCTGGCCGATGCAGGCGACAGACGTGGCGGTCTGGGTGGCGATGGAGAGCAAATGATGCTCCAGAAATTCCGGCATGGTGAACAGTAATTCGTAATCATCACCACCGCTGAGCAAGGCCATGCGACGTTCTTCGTCACCGTCATGCCACGCGACACCGTCGGCGGAATGCGGCACCTGTTCCAGCACCAGATCAGCACCAAGGCCGGAGGCGCGGCAGAGATGGCCGAGATCCTGCAACAAGCCGTCGGAGATATCCATCGCGGCGGTGGCCAGCCCACGGATGGCGATGCCGAGATCGCAACGCGGGGTGGGCATGCGGTAGCGCGCCAGCATGGCCGGTGCGTCCAGTTTTCCTTTGGCGGCCAGCAACCCCAAAAAGCCGTCGCCGATGGTGCCGGTGACATAGATGCGGTCACCAGCGCGGGCGCCGCTGCGGCGAGTCATGCCACCTGCCGGCACCAGCCCCATCACGGTGATGGACAGGCTGATGTCGCGCTTGGTGTTGGTGCTGTCACCACCCGCCAGCGTCAGGCCGAATTGTTTTTGATCCTGTTTCAGCCCGTCGGCAAACCCGGCGATCCAGTTCTCGCCAGTGCCGGAGGGCAGGCCGATATTGAGGAAGTAATGTCTGGGGCGCGCACCTTTGGCCGCCAGATCGGAGAGGTTGACGCGCAGCAATTTCTGCGCCAGTGCCGCCGGGGATTCATCGCCGATGAAGTGGATGCCTTCCTGCATGCTGTCGGTGGTCATCACCCATTCCATGCCGGACGGACAGCCAACGGCAATGGCGTCATCGATCAGCGCGTCTTCGGACAGCGGCGCGAAGTAGCGGGCAATGATGGAAAATTCACTGGCTTTGTGGGCGCACATGGTTCACAAGCTCCTGCAGCAGACCGTTGATCAGCCGGACTTCCTGTTCCCCATAAAAATCCGCCGTCAGGGTCACGTATTCATCCATGATGATAGCATGATCCAGTTGCGGATGAAATATCAGCTCGTATGCCGCCGCGCGCAGGATGGATTTGAGCAGGGTGGTCAGTCGCTCGCCCTGCCAGCGTGCGCCGAGCGCGCCGAGCAGCATTTCCTCTACCCGTTCCCGCTCACCGATATAGCCGTTCACGATGCCGGAGAGCAGCTTGTCATCATATTCCAGCGGCACGGACGGCATGTCGCTGTCATCGTCTTCCTGCAGTTCGGTCACCAGCTCGATCAGGCGTTCCGGGGTTGGTTTTGGATCGAGGTAATGCTGTTGATACAGGCATTGCACCGCCGCCAGACGGGCAGCCGATTTGCGACGCAGGGACGGGTTGTTATCGGCGGTTGCCGTCGGTTCAGCCATTGACACCAAACCTTTCCGACAGCGCCAGCATGCTCAGGCAGGCACGGGCAGCCACGCCGCCTTTGTCTTTCTGATCCGGCTGGGCACGGGTCATCGCCTGTGTTTTGGTCTCCACCGTCAGGATGCCATTGCCGATCGGCACCAGCATGTTCATGGCGATGTCATTGAGTCCGCGCGCGCTTTCCTGACAGACATAATCGTAATGGGTGGTCTCACCGCGAATGACGCAGCCAAGCGCCACATAGCCATCGTATTTGTTCGACTCAATGGCCATGGCAATGGCTGCCGGAATCTCCAGCGCGCCCGGCACATCGACGATCTCAACCGTGTGGCCGCTGCCGTCAAGCTCCGCCACCGCGCCTTCGATCAGCGCTTCCGCAACGTCTTCGTAAAACCGTGCCACGACTATCAGTATGTTGGCCATCAGATGCTCTCATATCCCGTTATGTTCAGGCCGTAGCCTTCCAACCCCACCACCTGGCGCTGGCTGTTGGAGAGCAATACCATGTCACGGATGCCGAGATCGAGCAAAATCTGCGCCCCGATGCCGTAATCGCGCAGGTTGCCCCCCTGCTCGACCGGCTCACCCATGCGCGCCTTGATCTGTTGCGACAGGTTGTTCTGACGCGGTGAGCGCAGCAGCACCACTACGCCGGAGCCATGTTCGTCGATCTTCTGCATGGAGCGGTGCAACTCTCCGGTCTTGCTGTTTTCTTCATCCATCAGCGTGTCGGACAAGACATTGAGCGCGTGCATGCGCACCCAGACCGGCTCGTTCTTTGGCAGCTCGCCTTTGATCAGCACCACATGTTCGGCGTAGGTATGCTGACTGGTATAGAGGCACAAGGTGAACTCCCCGCCATACTGGCTGGTAAACGGCACCTCCAGAGTGCGCTCCACCAGCTTTTCCGAGCGGCGGCGATAGGCGATCAGGTCGGCGATGGTGGCGATCTTCAGCCCATGTTCTTTGGCAAAGGCAATCAGATCAGGCAGGCGCGCCATTTCGCCATCGTCTTTCATGATCTCGCAGATGACGCCGGAGGGATGCATGCCCGCCAGCCGCGCGATATCCACCGCCGCTTCGGTATGTCCGGCACGTACCAACACGCCACCGTCGCGTGCCTGCAGCGGGAAGATATGCCCCGGCGAGACGATGTCCACCGGCGTGCTTTCCGGGTGAATGGCCGCAGCGATGGTGCGGGCACGATCACTGGCGGAAATGCCGGTGGTCACCCCTTCGCGCGCTTCGATGGATACGGTAAACGCGGTGTGATGCCGCGAGGTGTTGTGCTTGGCCATCGGCGGCAGACCGAGCCGCGTTACCTGCTCGGTATCGAGCGCCAGACAGATCAGCCCGCGTCCGTGTTTGGCCATGAAGTTGACGGCATCGGCATCGGCCTTTTCCGCCGGAATAATCAGGTCGCCTTCATTCTCGCGGTCTTCGTCATCGATCAGAATGAACATGCGCCCGGCGCGGGCATCGTCAATGATGTCTTCGATGGGAGAGAGTTCGCCGTCACGTACCATGCTACGCCGCCTCCATCATCCGTTTGACATAACGCGCCATGACGTCCACTTCCAGATTCACCGCATCGCCCGGCTGACGATCACCCCAGATGGTGACCTGCAGCGTGTGCGGAATCAGGGTCAGGCCGAAACTATTGCCCGTCACCTGCGTCACTGTCAGCGACACACCGTCCAGCGTCACCGAGCCTTTCGAAGCGATAAACGGCGCCAGTTCCGCCGGGCAGCTTAGCTGGAAATTGACCGATTGATCGTTTGCGTCACGGCTTTCAACGGTGGCCAACCCATCGACATGGCCGGTGACTAAATGGCCGCCCATCTCATCGCCCGCCCGCAACGCGCGTTCCAGATTAACGCGGGTGCCGGGCTGCCATGTGCCGAGCGTGGTGTGCTGCAAGGTATGTTCGGACGCATCGACGGCGAACCAGTCATCGCCTTTTTCCACCACCGTCAGGCAGGTGCCGTTGCAGGCGATGGATGCGCCGATGTCAATACCGGCCGTGTCATAGGATGTCGTGATCACCAACCGTTTCTCGCTGTCGCCGGACACCTGTGTGACGGTGCCTATGTCGGTGATGATGCCGGTGAACATCAGGAGGCTTTACGTTGTTGCGAAGCGGTGTCGCCAAAGATGAACGAGACGGCGGAGGCCGCGTGAATGGCGGTGGTGTCGTAGAGCGGCAGGTCGGTCATGTCCTGACGGATCAGCAGCGGGATTTCGGTGCAGCCAAGTACCATGCCCTCGGCACCCGCCGTGCGCAGGCGATCCATCACGCCCAGATAATAGTCGCGTGCGCTGTCGGTGAAGCGCCCCTGACAGAGTTCCTCATAGACCACGCGGCTGACTTCGGCGATCTCCGGTTCGGTCGGGATCAGCACGTCGATGCCGTGCTTTTCCTGCAAACGTTCGCGATAGAAGCCCTCGCGCATGGTGAATTCCGCACCGAGCAGGCCGACGGTCTGCTGGTTATTCTGTTTGATTTGTGCCGCGACAGCATCGGCGATATGCAGCAGCGGGACATCGAGCGCCGCTTCCACTGCCGGTGCCGGTTTGTGCATCAGGTTGGTGCAGATCATTACTGCTTCCGCGCCGCCGCGTTGCAGGTTGGTCGCCGCTTCGGCCAGCATGTCACCCAGCGCATCCCACTGCCCGGCATGCTGCTTCTCGGCAATGGCCGCGAAGTCGAACGAATGCATCAGCAACGGAGCAGAATGCAGCCCGCCCAGACGGTCACGCACCCCTTCGTTGATAAGGCGATAATATTCCTTGCTGGATTCCCAGCTCATGCCACCAAGCAGACCAATCGTTTTCATAGTATCTCCCGTTTCCCGGTTTTGGGGGCAGCATAGACATCCAGCACGTCCTTGCCAAGCGTTTGTGTGGTTTGCAGGCGATAGCCCCGCACCTGCTCATAGGCCGCATCCGAGAAGGCGGGGGTGCCCTCCTCGCCGATGGTCATGCCGGCGCGGAACCAGTAGAGGTGATGCAGCCAGCCGGACAGGATGACGTGGGAGGTCACCGCCTGCCCCGCCTCCACCATCAGGCGGTTGATGCCGCGCGTCGCCAGATCGCTGGCGACGGCTTCGATGGTGACTTCCGGCAGCGTTATCACCTCCACCCCGCGTTCCTGTAATGCCTCTGGCACGTCCTGCTGTTCGGTGTAGATGCGGATGCCGGGGCGCACCAGCTTCGCTTCCGGCGGCATGCGCAATTGCCGGTCGAGCACCACCGGCTGCGGTGAGGCATCTTCCAGCCCCGGCAGGCGGCAGGTCAGCTCCGGATCATCCGCCAGCACGGTGCCAATGCCGGTCAGGATGGCGTCATGCTCCGCGCGCAACTGGTGACCGTACTGGCGCGCGTCTTCGCCGGTGATCCATTTGCTGGAGCCGTCGGCATAGGTGATTTTGCCGTCAGCAGAGGTGGCGATTTTCACGTTGATTTCCGGCACCCCTTCAGTCTGGCGGAGGAAGAATCCGTAGTAGAGTTCTGCTGCTTCCGCTTCACACACGCCGGTTTCCACCTCGATGCCCGCCTGGCGCAGCAGGGCGATGCCCTTGCCGTTGACCCGAGCATCCGGATCAGTGCAGGCGATGACCACACGCGCCACGCCTGCCGCGATCAATGCTTCGGCGCAGGGCGGGGTGTGGCCGTGATGGGCGCAAGGCTCCAGCGTGACATAGGCGGTGGCACCGCTGGCCGCCTCACCCGCCTGACGCAACGCCTCGGTCTCGGCATGCGGGCGGCCGCCGGGTGCCGTAGAGGCAGCGGCCAAGACTTGCCCGTCTTTGACCAGCACGCAACCCACCGCCGGGTTCTCTGCGGTTTGCCCCCAGACATGCCGCGCCGTGCGGATAGCCTGCTGCATCCATGTGTCATGATGTGTCATGGCGCCACTCTACGCCATGCTCAGATACAAGAAAAGCTTAGCTTTCGTCCATTTGTTCGACGAAGTCTTCGAAGTCGCGGGCTTCGCGGAAGTTGGTGTAGACCGAGGCGTAGCGCACATAGGCCACTTTATCGAGCTTCTTGAGCGCGTCCATCACCAGTTCACCAATACGAGATGCCGGGATTTCGGCATCGCCCTGCGTTTCCAGCGTCTTGACGATCTTGTTGATGGCGTGTTCCACTTCTTCCAGATTCACCGGGCGTTTGCGCAAGGCAATATCCATGGAGCGCACGATCTTGTCGCGGTCGAATATCCGGCGGTCGCCGTTCTTCTTAATCACCATCAGCTCGCGCAGCTGCACGCGCTCAAAGGTGGTGAAGCGGGAGTCACATTCCGGGCAGTAGCGGCGGCGGCGAATGGTCGCGCCATCCTCACTGGGACGGGAGTCCTTTACCTGCGTATCCTGATGTCCACAAAACGGGCACTTCATATCCCACACCTTTCCATACAATCGCAAAACCAGCCGCACACAGGCGGCCTTGCTGTGGATTATATAAATAAGCCTCTGGTATGGCTAAGAAAACACCCCGGCAGACGGGGCTAGATACCATAATTTGTGGGTATTGTGCCTCAAACGTGGCCTATATACCACGTTTGAGGCTGTGTCCTTTAGGCAAAACTGCCGTAAACCGGAAACTTCAGGCAGAGCTCTTCGACCTTGGCGCGCGTGGCATTCTCCACGGCGGAATTGTCTTCCGGATTGGCGGCCAGCCCGTCCAGCACATCACCGATCAGGTGACCGATCTGGCGGAATTCCGCTTCGCCGAACCCGCGGGTGGTACCGACCGGCGTGCCGAGGCGAACCCCGGAGGTAATCATCGGCGGTTGCGGGTCGAACGGAATGGCGTTCTTGTTACAGGTCAGGCCAGCCCGCTCCAGACTCTCTTCGGTATCTTTCCCGGTCAGGTTTTTCGGGCGCAGATCGACCAGCACGATATGGTTATCGGTGCCGCCGGAGACGATATTGACGCCACGTTCAATCAATGTCTCAGCCAGCGCACGGGCGTTGGTGACGACCTGATTGCCGTATTCTTTGAATGACGGTTCAAGCGCTTCGCCGTAAGCCACCGCTTTGGCCGCGATCACATGCATCAGCGGGCCGCCCTGAATGCCGGGGAAGATGGCCGAGTTGATGGCCTGTTCCAGCGTCACGTCTTTACCGGACGGCGTCTGGCGCAACACCATGTCCGGGTTGTTGGACAGGATCATCCCGCCGCGCGGACCGCGCAGGGTTTTGTGGGTGGTGGTGGTGACTACGTCGGCGTATGGCAGCGGGCTCGGGTATGACCCGGCAGCCACCAGACCGGCGACATGCGCCATGTCCACCATCAGGAAAGCACCGACACTGTCGGCGATTTTGCGGAAACGTTCCCAGTCCACCACACGCGGGTAGGCAGAGAAACCCGCCACGATCAGGCGCGGCTTATGTTCATTGGCCAGACGTTCCACTTCGTCGTAATCGATCAGCCCGTCTTCTTCGCGTACGCCATATTGAATAGCGTTGAACCATTTACCGGACTGGTTCGGCGCGGCGCCGTGGGTCAGGTGACCACCTGCCGCCAGCGACTGACCGAGAATGGTGTCGCCCGGTTTAATCAGCGCGGCATAAACCCCCTGATTGGCTTGCGAGCCGGAGTTCGGCTGGACGTTGGCATAGCGACAGTTAAACAGTTTCTTGGCGCGCTCGATGGCCAGCGTTTCCACAACATCGGCAAATTCACAGCCGCCGTAATAACGTTTGGACGGATAACCCTCAGCGTATTTATTGGTGAATACGGAGCCCTGCGCTTCAATGACGGCGCGGCTGGCAATGTTCTCGGAGGCGATCAGTTCGATCTGCAATTGCTGGCGCTTGAGTTCGTCCTTCAGTGCGGCGGCGACTTGCGGGTCGGCCTGCTGCAGGGTGGCATCGAAAAAGGCGTTGTCACTGCTGGCGTTCATGGGTGTAATCTTTTCTGCTTGTGTCATGGTTTTCCCTCATCACTATCGGTTGACTGCCTTATGGCATATTATCGCCGGAGATACCAGCAAAAATGCGGCTATCCGAGCTTTTTCACCCGTCCCTCATGACGTCCGCCTTCGAAGGCCGTCGCCAGAAAACGGTGCAGGCATTCTTTCGCCACTTCGGGTTCGGTCAGGCGCGCACCGAGCGCCAGAATATTGGCGTTGTTGTGCTGACGTGCCAGCATGGCCATTTCCGGGGTCAGGCACAGGGCCGCACGCACTCCGGGGTGCCGGTTGGCAGCGATGCTGATGCCGATGCCGGAGCCACAAACAATCACGCCCAGATCGGCCTGCCCTGCGGCGATTGCTCTGCCGGCATCATGGCCGAAGTCGGGATAGTCCACCGAGGCATCGCCATCGGTTCCGAGGTCAATGATTTCCCAGTCCTGCCCTTCCGGCAGCCAGGCTTTCAGCTGTTCTTTAAGTGCGTATCCCGCGTGATCGGATGCAAAGACGATTTTAGGCATGGCGGCAGATTAGCATGATCTGTTTTTGCTGCAACGTTTTCCTGTTGCGTGTCAGCAGGTAATCTCCCATCATATGCCGGTGGACGCTGAGATGATCATTCCTGTTTTTGTGGCGCTGGTGGGGCTGGCCTTCGGCAGCTTTGCCACGCTGGTCAGTTATCGCCTGCCGCATGAGTCGTCCATCGTGTTTACACGTTCCCAATGCCCATCCTGCAAGCATCCGCTCGATGCACTTGATCTGTTCCCGGTGATTTCATGGCTGGCGCATGGTGGCGCGTGCCGTCATTGCAAAGCCGCTGTCAGCATCCGTTATCCCCTGACCGAACTGGCCACTATGGCGCTGTTCCTTTTAGTATATGAGCAGATGGGCATCTCTGTCGCCTCCGTACTGTGCGCGTTGCTTGCCGTGTGCATCGTAATCCTGACGGTGACTGATCTGGAGCATCAGATCATCCCCGACCAGATACAATGGGCGATGGCGGTGCTTGCCATTTTGTGGCACGCACTGACACCGGCAGGCAATCTGTGGGATGCCGGTATCGGGCTGCTGGCTGGTGGCGGTTTTGGCTGGGCGTTGCAGAACGGATACAAACTGTTGCGCAAACGCGACGGACTGGGCACCGGCGATGTGAAGTTTCTGGCCGTCGCCGGATTGTGGCTTGGGCCGCTCGGGCTGGTGCCGCTGTTTTTATACTCCGGTATCCTCGGCATTATCACCGCGCTTATCTGGCGGATGCTTGGCAAAGGCCCCATCTTTCCGTTTGGCCCCGCGCTTGCTTTTTCCATGTTTCTGATGGTCGTTTTTCCCGAGTTTCAGGATTATTTCTGGGAGCCAAAACTATGGCTGCGCTGAGGGGTGAATTAGTGTTTGAATTAGCACATTGAACCGTGTAAGAACATATATGTGGTAGGTCATATTGACTCAATTTACTAGTTGTTGCGGTTTTTAGGTGGGCTGTTGAACGCATATGTATGCTGGATTTAAACGTGTAGTTGTCCCGGTTTTGTGCTTATTGGCACTGGCAGCCTGTACCGAGGACGGGGAATTGGAATTCAAAGACCCCATCGACCGCAAGCTTGACCTTACCCGCGAAGATTTCCGCAATATGGCCAACCCCGGATTACTGCCGCATGGCGATATTGAAGTCACGGCCAAAACACTGGCTCCACCTGTTCCCGAAATTGCTCCCATTCTTGCTGCACCTAAACCACCGAAGATCGGACATGCCCGGCTGGTGACCATCACGGTTACCGATGACGTACCACTGAAAGACGTTTTGATCGAACTGGCGCGACTGGCCGATATCGATATCGAACTGGATGCCGGGATTAAGGGCGGGGTAGCATTCCGCGCCAAAGACCGTCCTTTCAACGAGGTGATTGAACGGCTCGCCGATCTGGCCGGGCTACGCTATACCATGCGTAACGGGGTGTTACGCGTCGAGCGTGACGTGCCATATATCCGCAACTACTCGCTCGACTTCATCAATATCGTGCGCAGCAGTGAAAGCTCCGTGAACGTCGCCACCGATGTGCTGGCGCTGGCCAATTCCGCCGGCGGTGAAGGCGGAAGCGGTCTTAGTACCGGCTCTACCTCATCCATCACTGCTTCGGCAGAAGATGATTTCTGGGATTCACTGGAGTTGGGCATCACCCAGATTCTGACCTACCGACCACCTGTACGCGTTTCCGAGAATGAGGCACAGCTGTTATCCAGCGGACCTCCTGTTGACCCAGCCGAGGCGGCGGCTCAAGCCTTTGTCATTAACCGACAGGCCGGTATCCTCTCCGTATCTGCCACGCAACAACAGCACGAAGCCATCGGGGCGTATATCGATAAGCTGCAATCCAACACCTCCGCACAGGTGCTGATTGAAGCCAAGATTGTGGAAGTTTCCCTGAATGATCAGTTCCAGAGCGGTATTAACTGGACGCTGTTTGAAGGGGATGGCTCCGTGATCAATACCTTCACCAAGACCTTCGATGCCACCGATGTGACGACCTTCACCTTCGGGCGCAACAATCTCGATATCAACGCCGCGGTCAACCTCGTGGAGAAATTCGGTACCACCCGGACACTCTCCAGTCCGCGCCTACACGCCATCAACAACCAACAAGCCGTTCTGACCTTCGCGCAAAACAAAGTGTTCTTCGAGGTCGATCTGGAACGCGAAGACGACCAGATTATTGACGGGGTGCTGGTACCCGGTAGCCTAAGTGTGGAATCCACCCGCCGCTCTGTGCCGATCGGGATTATTCTGAATATTCTGCCATCCATCGATCTGGGCCATAATACGGTAACCCTGAGTGTACGTCCGACCCTCTCCCGTCAGGTGGATACAGTGGTCGATCCGGGTTCTGCCATTGTGAACCAGCAAATCCTCAGTGCCGACCCGACAGCAGAAGGATTCGTCAACGAAGTGCCGGTGGTGGAAGTGCGGGAGCTGGATACCATCCTCAAGCTGCAAAGCGGACAGATTATGGTGATTGGCGGATTGATGGAGCAGTCGCAGGCCAATAATGATTCCGGCGCGCCGTTTGTCAGCGACGTACCGTGGCTGGGCAATCTGTTTAAGAGCGTTGAGAAGACCGGTAGTAATCGCGAGTTGATTATTTTTATCCGGGCGACGATTGTTGGTTCCAACGGCAACTTCCACAACAGCGACCAACGTATTTACGATAATTTCACTGAAGACCCGCGGCCTCTACGATTCTAATATGTTGACCATACTCCGTTACGTCTGCCTTACCGCTTTCAGAGATCGCCTTTTTTTCGGGTTGCTGGTGGCCATCGTACTCACCACGTTTATCTCAGCAGCGCTGGCAGGAACGTCTCTGATTGAGAAACAGGAAATGACGCTGGCATTCAGCGGCGCGGCCGCACGGCTGATTGTGATCGTCGGACTGATCGTGTTTATCGGATTTCACGTTCGCAGCGCCTTCGACAATAAGGAAATCGACGTGTTTCTGTCCCGTCCCATTTCCCGCACCATGCTGGTGGTATCTTACTGGCTGGGCTTTTCTTTCGTGGCCTTCATTCTGGTGGCGCTGGCAGCCATCATCATCGCCGTCGTTGGGCCAGAGAACCATCTCGGTTTCATTGGATGGGCAGCCAGCCTGTTTTGCGAGACCCTGCTGGTCGTGGCCATGAGCCTGTTTACCAGCCTGATCCTGAAAAGTGCATCACTGAGCGTGGTCACCACCCTCGGATTCTACGCCCTCTCCCGCATGATGGGCTATTTCGTGGCGACGTCTAATTCCAATATTCTGTTCGTGAATGAAGCCATGAACGAAACCGCACGCTATGTGATACAAGGCATCGCTATCTTTATTCCGCGGCTCGATTTTTTTACCAAGACCGAGTGGCTGGTGTACGGGTTTAGCACACCGGCTTCCGAATTATCCCTGTTTGCCGTGCAGGCTGCCGTGTTTATTCCCCTGTTGCTGCTGGCAGCGATGCTTGATTTCTGGCGCAAGGAGTTTTAGGCATGTCCGGCGTCACCAGTTACCGCTCTCTGGTGCTACTCTGCGTGACATGCTTTTTGCTGCAAATTGGGTATTGGCAGCTCACCATTTCCCGACTGCCCGATATGACCGTGGTACCCACTCCGCCGGGCGAAGAAACACTTCAGGCGCTCAGTGCGGGTGACCCGGAAACACTTTTCCGCCTTCTGGCATTTATGATGAGTAACTCCGGCGACACTTACGGGCGTTTCACCCCACTGTATAAATATGACATGAAGCTGGTCGGGCAGTGGTTCAGCCTTCTGGACACACTGGATGCACGATCCAATCTCCTGCCGACGCTGGCCTCCATCTATTACAGCCAAACCCAGAAGGTGAGCGATGTGGCCTATCTGGCGCGGTACCTCCACCAACATGGCGCCAGAGATCCGGCCAATAAATGGTGGTGGCTGGTGCAAGGTGTCTATCTGGCGCAACACCGGCTGAAAGATTTCGACCTGGCGGCAGAGATTGCCGAGGACCTCAAGAACAATCCAGATATTCCTCTTGTTGCTCAACAGCTTGCAGCTATTGTGCATGAGCAGCGCGGTGAAATGGATCAGGCGATGGCGATCATGGAGAGCATTCTGGAGAATGTCGAGATGATTCCAGATAAGCAATTGAAATATATGAAATATTTTATTGATGAACGCTTGCATCGACTGGATGAACTGGAAGGCCGGGCAAAAGACCGCTTACATATTGAAGAAAACCCATAAATTTACCTTTCGGCAAGGGTCTTATGGTACCCTTCGTGGGTTATGAACGATATTTTGCTCACGTTATTTCAGGCGTTGCAGCTTGCTGCACTGGGTCCTTGTTTGTTCATCGTGGCGTTTCTGTTGCTCACCGGCAAAGACCTGCGTGCTTCGCTCGTCCCTTCCCTGTATTTCGTGGCGTTGTCCGCCAGCTTTATGATTCCGCTGCTATCAACGATTGCACCGAGCAATTATCAGGCCGTGCTGTCCGCTCTGTTGTTTCTGGAAAGCCTGACGCCATCTCTTAGCTTTTTGCTGATTCTGCAATTTCTGTATGGCCGTCCGGCGCCGTGGCCGTATTGGCTGGTGCTGGCGATCCCGATTGTGGGCGGCAGTTCCTTTATCTACGGCTATGTGTATTTCGACGATGTCTGCCTGCTCAGCACCTATTGCATTGAGACCGATTCCCTGAAAGTGCTCTACAGCATCCTCAGTGCCGCGTTGATCTTCCTGTTGCTGGTGGCGCATTACAGCCTGAGCGGTACGGAAATCGACATTCACGACAAGAAGCGGCATCATAAATACTGGCTGATCATGGCGCTGATCATGCTGAACCTGCAGCTGATGATCGTCGATCTGGCGATGGTAGCGGAACGTCTGGACGTCAGTAAGGCCGAGGTTGTATCCACCTTTATCCGTATCGGCTTCATCTATCTGGTGATGACCTCCCTCTTCCGGGTATTCGATGAAACGATTCTGCTTGATAGTTCACGTATCCCAACGCTTAACTCCGCGCGCGCAAAAGACAGCGATGAATGGATGATCAAGCGCATTACCGAGGCGATGGAGGAGAAACATCTGTATCGTGAAATGGGGCGCAGCCGTGAAGATGTCTCCGAGGAACTGGGCATCCCCGAACATCAGTTATCACGCGTAATCAACGCGCATTTTGGCAAGAACTTTAATGAATTCCTGAACAGTTACCGCATTAAGGAGGCGCAGTATCGTCTGGTCAACGAAGACGCACCGATTACCGCTATCGCCTATGATGTCGGGTTCAGCAGTATCGCCTCTTTCAACCGCGTGTTTAAAACGATGGTGGGAATGTCGCCTTCCGCTTACCGCATGGATGGGAAACGCGCGTAATCAGCTCACCACTTTCAGGGTTTGCTTGCCTTCGGGGAATACGCCGTCGCGCACGTCCTGCGCATAGTCGACAACTGCCTGCTCGATCATTTCTTTCATGTTGCCGTAGGTTTTGACGAATTTCGGGGTGCGTTCAAACAGCCCCAGCATGTCTTCCGTCACCAGCACCTGCCCGTCGCACCCGGCACCGGCACCGATACCGATGGTCGGGATGGTCAGTTTGCGGGTCAGCTCCGCCGCCACATCATTCTCCACACATTCCAGCAACATGGCGAAAGCACCGGCTTCCTGCCCGGCCATAGCATCTTCCAGCAGCGCCGCTTTTTCCTCGTCGGTCTTACCCTGATAGCGATAGCCGCCGGTGGTATGCACATGTTGCGGCTTCAACCCGGTATGTGCCATCACCGGGATACCGCGCTCGGTCAGGAACCGCACTGTCTCAGCCATTTCCACGCCACCTTCCAGTTTGACCGCCGCGCAGCCGGTTTCCTTCATGATGCGCGCCGCATTCTCAAATGCCTGCTCAGGCGACAGCTGATAACTGCCAAATGGCATATCGACGATCACAAACGCCGACTCGCTGGCAGACACCACCGCTTTGGCATGGGCGATCATGAGATCAACCGATACACCGAGCGTGGAATCCATGCCGTAGAGCACCATGCCGAGAGAATCACCGACCAACAGCATATCCACATGCGGATCAAGCAGCGCCGCCATTGGCGCACTGTAGGCGGTCAGGACAACGATCGGTTCCTGGCCTTTCTTCTGTTGGATATTACGGACGGTCTGGCGCTTCTTTGGCGTGTGTTTTGACATTGGCTTCGTTCGGTTACCCGACGCATTCTAGGCTGGCTGGCTATCCCGGTTAAACAGGCGCGGGACGGTGATGGTCACGGTCGTGCCTTTTTCCAGCTCACTGTGAATGTTGAAGGTACCTCCTAAAATTTCGACAAACTTCTTGGACAATGGCAGTCCAAGCCCCGTACCCTCATACTTCCTCGACAATTTGCTGTCAACCTGACCGAATGGCTGCATCACCTTGGAAATATCCTTCGGTGCAATACCGATACCGGTGTCGCTGACTTCAATCACAATGGAATCATCCGCCGGATTGTGACGTGCCGAGATTTTGACTTCGCCACCCGCAGGCGTGAATTTCACCGCATTTGACAACAGGTTCAACAGCACCTGCTTGAGTTTCTTGGCATCGGTCTGCAGGGTGAAATGCTTGTCCGGCATATCTTCCACCAGTGTTACCTGCGCTTCCTCCGCACGCGGGATGACCAGACGCATGCTGTTTTTCACCATTTTCACGCCATCGATCTCGGAGATGTTCACCTCCAGCTTCCCGGCCTCCGCCTTGGAGAAATCGAGAATGTCGTTAATCAGGCTGAGCAGATGCACGCCGGAGCTGTGAATATCGCGCATATATTCCTGATACTGATGCTCCAGCTTGGCGATGGCCTCGGTTTTGAGAATCTCCGAGAAACCAATGATGGCATTGAGCGGCGTGCGCAATTCATGGCTGATATTGGCGAGGAATTGTGACTTATCGCGGTTTTCCGCTTCGGCGGCGGCGGCGGCGGCGGTCAGTTCGAGATTGACCTCATGCTGCTTGGCGATGATGCCCTCGGCTTTACGGGAGGAGACAAAGAGTACGGTGATCAAAATGACGAAGATCAGGACGATTCCTCCCATCGAGACGATCTGGAAGTTCCACAGCTTCTCCCATTGCGGGGTGATGTTGTAATGCAGCTCAATGACGGCCTCGACCTTAGCCTGCG
Source organism: Alphaproteobacteria bacterium (assembly GCA_030430795.1). Lineage (GTDB taxonomy): Bacteria > Pseudomonadota > Alphaproteobacteria > Rickettsiales > UBA998 > JAUIJX01. The sequence continues at coordinate 26,759 of JAUIJX010000003.1, forward strand.
TGTTATTGGCCACCACCGGGACATAGAAATCCGACAATATCGGCGTAAAGGTCTGAATGAAGGTTCCATAGGCGACCTGCCCACCGGTGAGGTAGTATTCCTTATCGTCCAGAATCCGGCTGGTATTTTGCGCCTGTTTGGCCATGTTGAAGGCCAGCGCCTCTTCGCTATTGAAGCTGGCAGCCTCTTTGGAGGGGTCGGTGGAGAGGATCAAATCGCCAGACAGAGTGTAAATATTGATCTCCGAGACAGGCATTTCCTCGAAATAATCAAGGGTCTCGTTCTTAAATTCCAGGAATTCCCGATAGTTACCCCAACGCTTCACATCAATGCGCCACAGGCGGATCAGGACATTATAATGCTTCTTCCAGGTGGAATTGATGTATCCCTGCGCCAGCGCAGCGTTGTTTTTTTCCACCAGCGTGATCAGGTCTTCCGAGGCAATAGAACGGAAGTACATGCCTACGAAATAGGCCGTAACCACCACAAGAATAAGGCTAATCGCCGAAAAATAGCGAAGGTAGCTGAACATATCCTATATTTCTGTCCTTTGCCGGGTTTATCCTATTTATCTGGATTCTAACTATTTCTACCAAATAAAAGGTTAATTTTAGGACGAATTTTAGCTATTTCAGCAGATGACGCGTTGACTTTTGCCCACAGGGGCGTTATACAACCCGACCACGTTGAATGAATAAGGTGAAGAGGGTACAGTGAAACGTACATTTCAACCCAGTAATCTGGTACGTAAACGCCGCCACGGATTCCGCGCTCGCATGAGCACTGTCGGGGGCCGTAGTGTGATCGCAGCACGTCGCGCCAAAGGACGCAAGCGCCTGAGCGCTTAATTCACGGCGGTGACACTCGCGCGTCTCACAGTCCGGCAAGAATTCCTGCAGGTTGCGGGTACCGGCAATAAGTTTGTCACCAGATCCATGGTTATGCAATATCGTCACGATGCGGCTCAGCAGCAGGCGCAGCTTTCGCGCGTCGGTTTTACGGCAACACGTAAGCTTGGGGGCGCCGTTCAGCGCAACCGCATTAAACGCCGCCTGAGAGAAGCTTTCCGCACCGCCTATAATCAACGCCCGGTACATGGGTATGATCTCGTCATTATTGGCCGCCACGGCGCGCAAACCCTGCCTTATGCTACGCTATGCGAAGATATGCGCTATGCGCTTGGCAAGCTTTCCAAGACGGCGAGCAGTTAATGCATTGGCACCGTATTCCCCTGCGTCTGTATCAATGGGTGATCTCACCCTTGAAACCAAGCTGTTGTCGGTATATACCCACCTGCTCAGAGTATGCCGTGGAAGCCATAGAGGTGCACGGTGTATGGAAAGGTGGCTGGCTAACCTGCAAACGCATGCTGCGATGCCACCCCTGGGGAGGTCACGGGTTGGATCCCGTGCCAGAAAGAATAAAGGAGACGACCGACTATGACGCCGGAAACCAACGAAACGCGTAATTTATTGCTCGCCCTCGTGTTGTCGACCGCGGTGTTGATCGGTTGGTATGTGTATGTTGGCGAACAGCCAAAACCGCAACCCGCCGCAACAGAAGAAACGGTAGCGGCTACCGATGCACCCGATACAGTGCATGACGCCCTGCCTGTCACCGCTGAGCCGCAAGAGTTGGCTTCCGGGATTGCTGCGGACGGCATGTCGGCCACTCTCAGCAAGCCGCGCACCGAGATCATTCAGGATTCACCGCGGGTACGCATCGCCTCCGATGCCTTGCATGGCTCCATCTCGCTGAAAGGCGCGCGGTTCGATGATTTGACGCTGGCGGAATATCGTGAAGACGTCGATAAAAATAGCGCGGATGTGACTCTGCTCTCCCCTACCGGAGACAACCACACCTATTTCGGTCAGTTTGGCTGGCTGGCAAGCAAAGGCGTCGTCGTGCCCGATGCTTCAACCATATGGCAGACCGACAGCACAACACTGACCCCAGAGAAACCGATTCAACTGTTTTGGGATAGTCCCCAAGGCGTGCGGTTCGAGCTGGATATCTCGCTCGATGATCATTTCATGTTCACCATCACGCAACGCATCGTCAACCGTGCGACGGGCACTATCTCCGTGGCGCCGTACGGTCTGATCAACCGCGCCTATAAACAGCAGGGCGAACAATTCTTGATTCTACATACCGGTCCGCTGGGCGTGGTGGACGATACGCTGATGGAAGTCGATTATGACGATCTGAAAGAGGAAGGCACGCAGACCTTCACTAACAGCAGCGGATGGTTTGGAATTACCGATAAATACTGGCTGACAGCCATTATTCCGGGCGAAGAGTCACGGTTTAAAACCAATTATCAGTATTATGAAAATCAGGGGCAGGATCGCTACCAGGTGGATATGCTTGGTAAATCCATCACCATTCCTTCCGGCACGGCACAGGAGAATACCGTGCGCTTCTTTGCCGGGGCGAAGGAAGTCAGCCTGCTTGATAGTTATGCCGACGTTCACCATATCCCGCTGTTTGACCGGGCGGTGGATTTTGGTGTGCTTTATTTCCTGACCAAGCCGATCTTCCTGCTACTGAGTTATTTCCATAAGCTGGTCGGCAATTTCGGGGTAGCGATTCTGTTGCTGACCGTTGTCATCAAGCTGGTCATGTTCCCGCTGGCTAACAAGTCCTACAAGTCGATGGGACAGATGAAAAACCTGATGCCGAAGATGCAGGAGATTCGCGACCGTTATGAAGACGACCGCATCAAGATGAATCAGGAGATCATGGAGCTGTATAAGAAGGAAGGCGTCAATCCGGCCTCCGGCTGTTTGCCGATGCTGTTGCAGATTCCGGTGTTCTTTGCCTTGTATAAGGTGCTGTTTGTGACCATTGAGATGCGTCATGCGCCGTTCTTCGGCTGGATTCAGGATTTATCAGCCAAAGACCCGACCAACTTCTTCACCATGTTCGGATTGTTGCCGTGGGATGCACCTGCTTTTCTGCATATCGGTATCTGGCCGTTGATTATGTCCGCCACTATGGTGATCCAGCAAAAGCTGAACCCCAAGCCGACCGATCCGGTGCAGGCGCAGGTGATCGCACTGATGCCGTATGCGTTCCTGTTCCTGTTCGCTAATTTTCCGGCAGGGCTAGTGATTTACTGGGCATGGAACAACGCGCTGTCGATCATTCAGCAATGGTTCATTACCCGCAATCTGGGTGACGGCAATAAGAAGACGCGTCAAACGCAGTCAGGCTAAGCACCGTGTCTACAGCATCGCAAGACCCACGTATCCGCATGTTCGCGAAGGCATGTGACTTTGTCGCAGGGGCGACCAGTATCGACTCGCTGCCGGTGCCCAGCGTACCGGAAGTGGCGTTTGCCGGGCGCTCGAATGTCGGCAAGTCGAGCCTGCTGAATGCCCTGACCGGGCGGAAGGCGCTGGCACGCACGTCACAAAATCCAGGGCGCACGCGCCAGCTTAATTTCTTCCTGCTGGATGAAAAGCTGATGCTGGTGGATTTGCCGGGATACGGCTACGCCAAAGCCTCCAAGAAAGAGATCAAAACATGGACGACGCTGACCCGCCAGTATCTGTGCGGACGGGCGCAATTGCGGCGCGCCTGCCTGCTGCTGGACGCCCGGCGCGACCTGACCGAGGCCGACCGCGAATGGATGCAGATGCTGGATGAGGCTGCAGTGCCGTATCAACTGGTATTAACGAAATGTGATAAACTCTCGCCAAATGAGCTGGAGGCGCGTATAAACGTCACCAAGGAAGCGGCAGCGAGCCACGGGGCCGCTATGCCGGAGATTATCGCTACCAGTTCTGAGCGCAAAACGGGCATCGATACGTTGCGGTTGGCGCTGGCAGCATTAACGGAAGCATAAGATGAAGACGAAAGAACTGAAAACGCCTGAATCATGGCTGCGGACGGCAAAGACCGTTTCGGAGGCACTGCCCTATATGCGGCGCTTCGCGGGGGAGACCTTTGTCATTAAATATGGCGGGCACGCGATGGGCGACGCCGAGCTGGCCGAGCAATTCGCCCGGGACGTGGTGCTGTTGAAGCATGTCGGAATCAACCCGATTGTGGTGCATGGCGGCGGGCCGCAGATCGGCAAGATGCTGGAGCGGCTTAAAATTCAGAGCGAGTTTATCGACGGGCTGCGCGTCACTGACGCCGCCACGGTCGAGATCGTGGAAATGGTGCTGTCCGGCACTATCAACAAGCAGATCGTCTCCTGGATCAATGCGGCAGGCGGCGTGGCTGTCGGCCTGTCAGGCAAGGACGGTAAGCTGATCGAAGCGCGTAAGCTTCAGCGCACCAAGAAAGACCCGGATTCCAATATCGAAAAAGTGCTCGACCTTGGCTTCGTGGGTGAGCCGACGATGATCCACCCGGATATTCTCTATGAATTTGCGGAGTCGGATATTATCCCCGTGATTGCGCCGATCGGGATCGGCAAAGACGGCGAGACCTACAACATCAATGCCGATACGGTGGCCGGGGCGATTGCCGGGGCGATGTCCGCGTGCAAACTGATCGTGCTGACCGATGTGCCGGGGATTCTGAACAAGGACAAGGAGCTGATCAGCCAGATCAACTCCGCCGAGATTCGTGAGTTGATTGCTGACGGCACTATCTCCGGCGGCATGATTCCGAAGGTGGAGACCTGCATGTATGCACTGGAGCGCGATACCGAGGCGGCGCATATTCTGGACGGGCGTATCCCGCATGTGCTGCTGATTGAGACCTTCACCGAGCATGGTGCAGGCACGATGTTATCAAAGGATTCTTAGGTAAGATACGGGCTGAATTCGTCGAGGATATCGGCGTAGAGCTGTTGCTTGAACGGCACGATCAGTGACGGCAGATCCGCCGGCGCCACCCAGCGCCAGGCGTTGAATTCCTGATGTGCAGTCTCAATGTTGATGTCGGCATCGCTGCCGTCAAAACGCAGCGCAAACCATTTCTGTTTCTGTCCGCGATATTTGCCGCCCCATAGCTGCGGCACCAGTTCTGTCGGTAAATCATAGGGCAACCAGTCTTTCGACTCCGCCAGAATGGTCGCTTTGTCGGTACCGATTTCCTCTTTCATCTCACGGAATAATGCGAGGCGGGCGTCCTCACCTTCGTCGATGCCTCCTTGCGGCATTTGCCATGCCTCAGAGCGCGTATCGATGCGCTGGCCGACAAAGACCTTCTTCTCCGCACTGATCAGCATCATACCAACGCACGGACGGTACGGCAGGGATTTTATGTCCACTGTGGAATCAGTCATCCACCCGTTCGATCACTGCCGATACCGGCGCCAACACCAGGCTCTTCTCACTCAGCGTGGCTGCCCATTGTTCGATCTTGTTGAGCATTTCCGGGGAATAAGCCGCCACGCCGATGGCATAGTCAAAGCTGCGCGCGACCGCTTCCAGTTCGGTCAGCAATTGCTCGGTGGACGCATTGGTGCCGCGTGTCTGCACTCCAAGCTGGCGGTTCATGTACAGGGTGTGGTCCTCAGTTTTAGCACTGGTGTAACTGCGCGTGCGCAGCAGCATCAACAGTCCGCGATTCTTCAACTCTTCCGCCACCATTCCCATGTTGCGATAGCCGCTGAAGACCTCGCCGGGCGGGAACGACACCAGTCCGGTATACATACCAGCACTCCCTAAAACGTGAAAGAGGCGCTCTTTGAGCTCCTCTTCCGGCAAGTCCTTCATCAGGGTGAAAGGCCCGGCATCACTCGCCGGATAGTCTTCCGGCTCCATCGGCAAGTCCAGCCAGACCTCATGCCCGTAGGAACGTGCACGGGTGATCTGCTGCGGCAGATTCGGCGCGTAAGGCGAAAAACTCATGGTCAGAAATTCATTGCGTTTGGCCACCTCATCCGTGGCTTCTTCATCCAGCCCCAACCCGGTGAGGATGATGGCGACAATCGGCAACTCGTCGCTGGAGGTATTCGGCTTGCGGTAATATTCCCACGGTTCGCCGCCATTCTCACTACGCATCGGCAGCTTGAGTCCTTTGGGCGTGGTCTCCAGCATGGCGCGGTTGAGCGCCTGTTTAAGCGGCACAGAAACCTGCACAGTCGATTCTTCCATGACGACCTCACCGGCATCCGCCGTAGACTCGACTGGCGCTTCCTCGGTGGCAGCCCCTTCTTCCGGTGCGGCCTCCTCCGACGGCATTTCTTCCTGCCCGGTGATCGGCTCGTCTTCCTCTGCTGCCGGTGTTTCCTCTTCCGGCTCTTCCGATGAAATCATCTCGTCATCGGTTGTTTCCTCTTCCGCGACAGGCTCTTCCTCTTCGGCTGCGGGAGGTTGTTCCTCCGCAGGCGGCGGCGCAACATCCGGCAGGTTCCCCTCCACCGCACCGGTGGCGATGATCAGGCGGGCGTATTGCCCGTTTTCAAATGCCTGTTCCTGCAATTTACCACCGCCCGCAAACAGCATGGTAAGCGTGACCAGCCACAGCAGTATCACCAGCAGGGTGATCACCAACATACCCAGATAGGATGGGGTGACCTTGCCAAGAACCGGTAATGTGACTGTTTTTGTCATGGTTACATGAGCTTACGTTACTTCGGTTGAGAATTATAAAGCGACAACGCTTCGATCAGATCCAGCGCG
>JAUIJX010000115.1 GCA_030430795.1 Alphaproteobacteria bacterium
CCTTGGCGGCGACTTCCAGAATATCGAGTGTTTTCTGTGTCATCGCCAAGTCGAATTCACCGATCAGCCCGGCCTGCTCACCAAAGCTGATAAAATGGAACGGGTTGTCAAACTGCTGGCTATCATTCAGTCGCACCAGACATTCATAGTGATGCACCACACCGGTTTTGATATCGACAATAGGCTGATAGGCAATCTCGAATTTCGTGAATTCCACGGTGTCTTTAAAGTGAGCGATTTTCTCCACCGTGTCTTCCAGCATTTCGGAATAGCTTTCTGACAGCGCTTCGATATTGAAATCTTCGCCGCTCTCATTGGCAAATTTATTGAGCGTATAGAGAAGCGCGTTAGCAGAATCCTGCTCAGTCAGGCGGCTGGTGTCGGTGTCCAGCGACTTGGCGTTCGGTGAAATACCCTGTCCCTTTGGGTCGGCTTTCTTGGTAATTGCCAACAGGTCCTGTACGATCTGTTCTTCCGTGACGGAACCGTCATGGACGAACGAATACGCACCGTCGTCGATCACCCCTGCCGTATCCCCATCGAGGGATTTGGATTTCAGATATTCGCTGATTTCTGCCAACAATTGCGTGGCCTGATCGGCAGGCAGTTGATCCAGTAATTCTTTGAGGGTAGGGAAGTCGAGCAGCGTCAGTTGCGCTTCTTTGCCTTCCTTCTGTGCTTCTTTGATCTTCTTGTTGGCATCCTCAACGAAGCTTTCCTTCTTCAGCAGGCCGGAATAAAGATCGCGGCGGAACACATCTTCCTGGCTGGCGACGTTCGCGCGCGGGATGCTGATACAAAAATAGGTATGATCGTTCAGGCCGTTCATTTTGAAGCCGGACAAACGGATATTGAGTGGAGAATCGTCTTTCTTCTTCAGGGAGAGTTCAATCTGCTCAACCCGGTACATGCGTTTGAGCCCCTGAAAAATGTTGTCCAGTTGGTCGATGCTGTCTTTGTGGACGAGTTGGCGAAACGGCATGTTCTGAAGGTCGGAAGGTTTTTTGCCGAGCAAACCCAGCGTGGCGCCATCCACGAACAGGATAGTGCCATCGTCGTCGAGCTCAATAAGGATGTCAGCCGATGCAAAGGCAAAGGCAACAAACCTGTCTCGTTCCAGTTTGAGTGGATCAGCAGCCATGACTGATCCGGAAAAAGTCATGATTAATCATGAGGTCATTATTCGTGAAATAGATTGATAAAAGTTTAATGAAATGCGAAGTTTCAGTGAAGGATACGGATTCGCTCAATGATGCGGTATCCATAAAACGAGGCCATACGTTCGATAATAATTGGCTCATGGTGTTGTAGCAGCGTAGCGACGCTGCTGTCGGCCTTGATGTGGAGTGTTCCCCCGGTTTTTTCTCTGCCGAACGACATTTTCACCGGTGAGCACTGGCTGGCCAGCTCTGCACCGATAATTGTCTCCCAATGGTCGATAATGTCGGTTTTATGAAACCCGCGACGGCGTGCGGCCTGTCCCACGGTCGATTTGATGGAATCCCCAAGACTTTGAGGAAACAGGCGCGCGCGCCTAGGCTGTTTGGAGCTGGCTGTCATAGGAATGCTGTGCCTGTTCCAGAAGTAGCTTAATCGGCGCAAAGCTTTTGCGATGCCACGGCGTGACACCATACGTTGCCAGCGCCTCCTGATGTTGTTTGGTGCCGTATCCGGCATGCTTCTCAAACCCATATTGTGGGTGTTCTTCGGCGATACTCCGCATGATCCGGTCGCGTGTCACCTTGGCCAGTATGGAAGCGGCGGCAATCGAGAGTGATCTGCTGTCACCTTTGACCACGCATTCAGTCGCACACGGCAATGTGGGTGCGCGATTGCCGTCAATCAATGCCCGTTCCGGCGCGGACTCCAGCAAGGCAAACGCCCGCTGCATCGCCAGCATGGTGGCACGCAGGATATTCATACGGTCAATTTCATCCACACTGGCAATGCCGACTCCGTAAGAGACGGCGTGTGTTGTGATAGTGTGAAACATGCGCTCCCGCTTAGCGGCGCTGAGTTTTTTGGAATCATGAATGCCTGCAACCAGTTCGGGCTGGTCGCAATCAAGAATAACGGCAGCAGCCACAACCGGGCCTGCCCAGGGGCCTCTGCCAGCTTCATCGATGCCGCACACGCTGCCGGGCTGGCTGTTCTCAATAACGAAGTCTGGATAGGCCGTCTGTTTCATGCCTACAGATAAGCCCGCGCATGAAAAAGATGCAAGCTGAATATAAAAGCCTAAACCGGTGGCTGGTAAATGGAAGCCGTGTTGCGGCCTTCCAGCTTGCGGCGATAGACGCGGTAGTCGTGTAGTACCTGACGCACATAGGTACGCGTCTCGGCAAACGGAATACTGTCGACAAACACATCCATATCATCGGTTGGCAGGGTTTTCTGCCAGGCGATAAGATTACCCGGTCCGGCATTATACGCGGTCAGCAGATACACGATATTGTTCCTAATATACGGTTTCTTCTGCAAATAGCGCAGATACGCCTGTCCCACAGCCAGATTATGCTCCGGATTCGTCAGGTCGTATGAGGTTGCACGGGCGTTATAACGCGTGTAGGAGGCTTTCTGACGGATATAGCTCGCTGTCTCCGGCATAATCTGCATCAACCCTTGCGCACCGCGATAGCTGCCGGCGTATGGGTTAAAACGGGATTCTTTTTTGACAATCGCCAACACTAGCGCCTGATCCATATCCTCGGCGAGCTGGTCTACCCACTCAGGCATAGGATATTGGCCGCGTACCATCACATAGCTAGGCTTGCGCACAGGCTGCGGTACAGGTTCGTAAACAGGCTCAGGGACAATCACCACTACGTCTGAGGCAGGTGGTGTTTTATCAAGCTGTTTTACGGGTATAAAGGCGTTGGATTGAACGCATACGGACCATGCGAAAAACAAAAAGATAACAAGCCCGAGCGATTCGTTCAGGGGTTTCCAAAAATTCATCAACAACACTTTTGTTATTAACTGAAGGCGGGTATGTAGGCCATATCGCATAAGGAATCAAGGCCTAAGTGATATTTATGCACCGTTTTAATGGTTCAGGAAGGCTTCAATCTCTTGTAAATCCTGCCATGCCAGACGTTTCTGGGCAGGCTGCCGGAGCAGGTAGGAAGGGTGAAAAATCACAAATGTCGGGATATCGGCGTCATGATATGGGCTGCGATAGCTGTATTGCTTTCCTCTGAGCCGTGTAATGCCGGTAGAGGTCTCCAGCAGTGACTTGGCGGCGGTACCACCCACCAGCACCAGTATTTTAGGCTTGATCAGTGCGATATGTTTTTCCACGAATGGACGGCATATGGCGAGTTCTTCGGGAGTGGGCTGCCGGTTGCCGGGTGGCCGCCAAAATAGCGTATTACTGATATAAAACTTGCTGCGCGGCAAGTCGATGGCTTCAAACATCTTATCCAGCAATTGTCCGCTGGCGCCGCAGAATGGAATGCCTTGCCGATCCTCTTCCGCGCCGGGGGCTTCGCCGACTAGCATCACCTCCGCTTCCGGATTGCCATCGGCAAAGACGGTATGGGTGGCGGTTTTCTTCAGGGTGCAGCCATCAAATGCCTCCACGGCCTTGCGTAGCTCGTCCAGCGAGTTGGCGGCCTCGGCCAGTTCTTTCGCTTTCACGATGGCGGCGGAGGGCGATGCCGTCAGCGTCATAGAAACCACACGGTCTGCTGGTGGAGTGGAAGGTGAGGTGTTAACGGGTTCCGGTGCGACAGGAGTAGGCGCAAAGCGGTTCTGAGGGGTGTTTTCAATGCATTCATCGACACCGGCTTCTATGTACCACTCAAGGATGGAACGTGCTTCTTCTGGCCGCATTTGGCTGGCTTCCGTTGGCATGTGTACTGTTCTGATGTACTATAAAGCGTGTAAAGCAAGATGCAATCACTGAGGTGTCTATGAGCGAAGAGCAGCGCGAATCCATGGAATGCGATGTGGTGATCGTCGGTGCTGGCCCGGCGGGGTTGACGGCGGCTATCCGCATGAAGCAGTTGAAGCCTGAGGCCAATGTCTGTGTGGTGGAGAAAGGCTCGGAGGTCGGCGCGCATATCCTCTCTGGTGCGGTGCTGGAGCCGCGCGCGTTGAATGAATTGCTCCCGGACTGGAAAGACCGCGACGCTCCGCTGAATGTTCCGGTGGAAAGCGATGGTTTCTCCATGCTCAATGCGACGGGATCAATGCGCCTGCCAACGCCACCGCATATGAAGAATGAAGGCAACTACATTATCTCGCTCGGGAATTTCTGCCGCTGGCTTGGTCAGCAGGCTGAAGCGATGGGTGTGCAGATATTTCCTGGGTTTCCGGCCGCCGATGTCATTACTGAAGAAGGCGTGGTCAAAGGTATCGTCACCGGCTCGTTCGGCATTGGCAAGGATGGGCAAAAGAAGGACAGTTATCAGCCCGGCATGGAACTGCGCGCGGCCTATACGGTGTTTGCGGAAGGCTGCCGTGGTTCGCTGTCAAAGCGGCTGATGGAGGCGTTCAACCTGCGTGATGGTGTGGATCCGCAGACCTACGGCATTGGTATCAAGGAATTGTGGGAAATCAGCCCGGAGAAACACACGCTGGGTACGGTAGAACATACGATTGGCTGGCCGCTGGAGAGCGATACCTATGGCGGCTCTTTCATGTATCATCTGGAAAATAACCAGCTGGCGATTGGTTTTGTGGTGGGGCTGGATTACAGCAACCCATATATGGACCCGTATATGGAGTTTCAGAAATTCAAGACGCACCCATCCATCAAGCCGTTACTGGAAGGCGGTCGCCGCATATCCTATGGTGCACGGGCCCTGAACGAAGGCGGTTTCCAGTCTATTCCAAAACTGGCATTTCCCGGTGGTGTGCTGGTGGGCTGTGCCAATGGTTCGGCCGTTTCTGGCGACTCTCCGCCAAAAAATAGAGAGAGCAGCAGGGCTAACAGCGTAGAAAAGAGTGTGATGATGAAGCTAGCAACGGCCGTTGCGCCCTGAATAAGTCCGTGCAAAATATTGCTGATGGCAAAAGTGGAGCCAATGGGCAAAAAAGCGGCTGCCAACGCAATGCCACCCAGCAGCCACACTGTGTAACGGTGCCAGCTTTTTTCTACATGCCCGGTGCGAATTGCCCCATTGATCAGCCAACGGGCATTCATCGCCGATAGTTGCGCCTGGCTGAGCAAGCTAAACCCCGCCAAAAAATAGACGATCAAAAAGAGCAATAGTTCTGGTGGTAACCCTGTTCGCGCCAGCGCCAGCGAACTGCCCTCGTAAATACCAACCACATCAAAATTGCTTAGGGCTGTTATAAATGCCAACAGAAGTGCCCCGCCAATCCATTGCCGAAAAAATTTGAGGACTATTGCGCCGCGATTGGTGCGCACTGGTTTATCGCTGCTGCGTCGTTCTTTGCTCGATAATAAGTAGTAATGAACTTCGGCCTGATCGATAGACAAATTACTGAATGTGGTTC
>JAUIJX010000116.1 GCA_030430795.1 Alphaproteobacteria bacterium
TTTGGAAGAAGCACAGAAAGGCATAAAGGATCAGGCTGGTCAAGATGTCGCAGCTTCATTGAAAAAATTCATAAAAGTACTGGAACAGCCAATCCCCTCAGACGCTGAGATACCGCGGCCATTACAAAATATGGGGCTAAAGCCTGACACTACCCTAAAAGAATTTTTTGAAAATATTGGCGTACCGGTTGAGAAGATAAAAAATTTCATTGGCAACATAGAACACCTTGAAATGAATGATGATGTAGCCAAAAAAGGGCTTAAAGATATTAGCAATACCATAGCAGAAGAAGCTAAACCGGCTAAAGAGACGTTAGAGAAAATACTTCAACCAAGCGTTATCACTAAAATCCCAGGTGGCAAGGCAACCATTGCCGGTGCCGGTGGAATTCTGGGCGCTGCTGTCGGTGCGTTAATCGTAAAATCTATCCTTAATCACGCCAAAGAATCAGCACAGGAAAATCCTACAGGATACGCGGCAAAAGAAGAAATGAGACGGCAGGCATTAGCAAACGTGACTGGCCAACAAAGAACGTAGCTCATTTCTGTCGTAGAGACTCGGCTATATGCTGGCCTCTAGCTTCGGCAGCACTTCGAACAGATCAGCCACCAGCCCGTAATCGGCAATCTCGAAAATCGGTGCGTTCTCATCCTTGTTGATCGCCACGATGACTTTCGACTCCTTCATCCCGGCGAGATGCTGGATCGCCCCGGAAATCCCGACAGCGACATAAAGATCCGGCGCCACCACTTTCCCGGTCTGCCCGACCTGATAATCATTTGGCACATACCCGGCATCCACCGCCGCGCGCGAGGCACCTACCGCCGCGCCGAGTTTATCGGCCAGTTTCTCGATCAACTGGAAATTCTCTGCCGAGCCAAGCCCGCGCCCACCGGAAATCACGATACGCGCCGGCGTCAGTTCAGGGCGATCGGACTTCGTGGCCTGCATCGATACGAAGGAAGAATTCGCAGACGCATCACCCGCCGCTGCTTCTTCCACCGTGGCACTGCCGCCTTCTTCCGCACGGTCGAACGCGGTAGCCCGCACCGTCACCACTTTCACGCTGTCGGAAGACTGCACTGTCTCCAGCGCATTCCCGGCATAAATCGGCCGCACGAATGTATCGGCACTCTCCACCGACACGATGTCGGAGATTTGCTGCACGTCGAGCTTCGCCGCCACGCACGGCATATAATCCTTGCCCGTAGTCGTCGCCGCCGCCACGATATGCGAATACCCATCCGCCTGCGCCACCACGACCGGCGCAATCGCCTCGGCCAGCCAATGCTCGTAATGCGCTGCGTCGATTTTTGTCACCTTGCCGACACCGGCAATAGCGGCGGCAGCCTGCGCCACCCCGTCTACCTGATGCCCAATCACCAGCACGTCCACATCACCAGCCATCGCCCTGGCAGCCGTCACCGCCGCATGGGTGGCAACGCTCAACGTTTTATTGTCATGGTCTGCTATTACTAATGCGGTCATATCACAGCACCTTTGCTTCGTTCTTCAGTTTCTCAACGAGTTCTTCCACTGACTCGACCTTGCCACCGCCCTGACGCTTCGGTGGCTCGCTGACTTTCTGCGTCGTCAGCCGCGGCGCAATATCCACGCCCAGCCCGTCTGCTTCCACCGTCTCCAACGGCTTGCTGCGCGCCTGCATGATATTCGGCAGCGACGCATAACGCGGCTCGTTGAGGCGCAGATCGGTCGTCACCACACACGGCATCGCCAGCGAGATAGTCATTAACCCGCCATCGACTTCGCGCGTCACCACCGCCTTATCCCCTTCCAGTTTCAACTCGGAGGCAAACGTACCCTGCGGCCAGCCCAGCAACGTCGCCAGCATCTGTCCGGTCTGGTTGGCATCGTCATCAATCGCTTGTTTGCCGAGAATCACCAGTTGCGGCTGTTCTTTCTCGACCTGCGTTTTAATCAGCTTGGCGGCGGCCAGCGGTTGAATCACCGCATCGGTTTTCAGATGAATCGCGCGGTCGGCACCCATCGCCAGCCCGGCGCGCAACGTATCGACCACACCGTCACCGCCGATCGACATCACCACCACTTCGCTGGCTGTCCCGGCTTCTTTCAGACGAATCGCCTCTTCCACGGCAATTTCGTCGAACGGGTTCATCGACATTTTCACGTTGGCAAGCTCAACACCGCTTTCATCCGCTTTGACCCGGATTTTAACGTTGTAATCCACCACGCGTTTGATAGGAACAAGGAGTTTCATTCGGAGACACCCTATTGATATTTATATGATTTTCATTGTATCAGCAAAACATTAAGAATGCCTTAAATCAGCGCAGGCAAATGCACTACTTCTGCACCAGAAACAGCACGCCAATTAACAGGATAACGGTGGCCTGCAACCCGACCCGCATCATCATCAGCTTGTTGGAAGTACGGGAGGCGTCGTCACCGCTGCGCATGATGTTAAGCACGCCAAGCACCAGCACCAACAGCACGGCTGCCATCAATGCACCTATGAGAAGGTAATAGAACATAATGACGCCTAATGCGCTCCGTTATAGATAAAGCAGCGGCTGCAATACGGACAAACGATCCGGTCTTCGCCCTGCTCGATTCTCAGATACACCCGGGGATGTCCGAGCGGCCCCTTACCACCGTCACACGCGACCTTGCGATCCACGGTGCTGCGCTTTTCAAACGCATCGGCACTAACAGTATTGGGGTGGTGATATTCCATGCTCATACTTCTGATGTAGGGAGATTTAGCGCAAAAGACAAGCGATAAACGCTACGCAGCAAACAACAGGCGCTCGCAAGTGGAACCCTGTGATGTCTTTGCCTGAAAAAACCTGTGATAGTCTAATAGAAGATAAAGTTGGGACCTTTTTTGCGGGTAGAAATACGGCTATCGCTATCGGCACTACCCGTCACTTTCACCCCGCGCTCGATCACGAAATCGCGGTCATAATTGGTGGACGGCGCATTGCTGGCCACGACCACCGGCCCGTTATCCTTGGCATTCGCTGTTTTCTCCGGACGGATCACCAGCACATCGTCGTCTTTCGCCCTAGACTCAGACTTCGACTGACTCACTTTGATGATCTTCATCGACGGGCTGCGGTATTTCTCTTGCTTAGCTGCTCTGGCCTGCTTGCCTTGCTTCGGCAGCTCAACCCGGCGCATCGCATTGTCATCGTCAGACATCAGCGCCGCCAGTTCACTCTCCTGACCACCTTTGGCGACATTCAACCCGGCATCGCTGACTGCGGCAATCGTGCGCTTCCAGTTCTTACGCACCTTGGCGAAATAATCGCGGCCACGGCTGGCTGTCTTGGAATGATACGCCGACACAGCTTTGCGCCAGGAGCGGGTCTCATCGTAATTCTGTTTCAGGAATTTCGCGGCATAGGCGGTATTGTATTTCGGATCGAACGCCTGCCCGATACTCGCAAACGCATCCGGGTGGTGGTAGAGGTTTATCTGCATGCAGCCGACATCCATACTCTTCACCCCGCGCTCTTTCATGCGCTGCACGGCAGCCACCGCCTCATGCTTGGTATTGAAATAATAGCCTTTGCCTTCGGCATTCACCGTCCACGGCCACGGCAGCGCCATATTCAACTCACCGTTCCAGCGCCCGGATTCGGTGGAAGCCACCGCCATCATCATATGCTTAGGGATACCGTATTCACGCTCAAGCCGCGAGAAATGTTTGGTGCAATAGCTGGAAACCCGCACGTCCTGATCCATCGCTTCCGCAGTTCCCCCCACAGACAGCCATGCCAGACATGACATCAACAATAGTGCGTTTATCTTATTTTTATTCAACGCGTTTCCTTTGTCTCATTGACTATTACTATATCACAACTTACGATCCTATCGCAATCATAGTGGTAACCCAAACAAAAAACCACTATATATATGGAGTCGTCCCATGTTTAAGCATCCCATGTGGTATTATACAATGATCGTGCCAATCTGCCTGATTTTATGGGCGGGTAGCGCCGAAGCGGTCACGGTGAAGAACCTTGATAAGGTCACCCACCGCATCAGCATATCCTACGGCACCAATCAGGAAGAAACCACCGCCGAAATTCCACCGAACGGCATCTACCGCACCTATGGCGGCCCGTCCGTGACCGTCAAAATCATCGGCAAACCAGGAGACGGTGTACGCGGACGCTATTGGGACGAATTAGCCATCTGGCCGGAAGGAAAGCTGGGCATCCAGAAACGGCGCTGGCCCGGTGGCCGCACCAATTATTAGTAATCAGTATTCAGCTAATTGATTGCGTCGCTTCGCTCGCAATGACGAGATAAAAGCAAACCATAAGAGCCAGAGCGTTTTCGCTTTTATTATGCGCTAGGAGAGCAAGGCGACACGTAGAAGAGCTACGTGAGCCGATGCTCGACACCGCGCAGAATAAAATGGGAAATGCTCTAATCTAGTGCTGCTTGTGCAGCCGCTAACCGCGCAATCGGCACCCGATACGGCGAACAGGAAACATAGGACAAGCCGATACGCTGGCAGAAATGGATCGATGCCGGATCACCGCCATGCTCACCGCAAATCCCCATCTTGATGTCGGCGCGGGCCGCCTTGCCACGCTCGGCCGCCAGTCCAACCAATTCGCCCACCCCTTCGAGATCGAGGGAGACGAACGGATCTTGCTGCACAATACCGCGCTTCTTATAGGCTTCGATGAAGTTGGCGGAATCATCGCGTGAAATCCCGAAGGT
Organism: Alphaproteobacteria bacterium; assembly: GCA_030430795.1. Lineage (GTDB taxonomy): Bacteria > Pseudomonadota > Alphaproteobacteria > Rickettsiales > UBA998 > JAUIJX01. The sequence goes on from JAUIJX010000116.1 coordinate 4,721, forward strand.
CGTCTGTGTCAAATCGTTAGTACCGAAACTGAAGAACTCGGCGGATTCGGCAATCTCACCGGCTTTCAGTGCCGCACGCGGCAGCTCGATCATGGTGCCGACCAGATAACTGATGCTCTGACCCGTCTCTTGCATCACCGCACTGGCCGTCTCATCGATCAGCGCTTTCAGGATGCGTAGTTCCTCATGGCTCATCACCAGCGGAATCATAATTTCCGGCACCGGCGCTTCCCCGGCTTCTTTCGCCACGGCGCACGCTGCTTCAAAAATCGCCCGCGCCTGCATCTCATAGATTTCCGGATAGGTAATCCCCAGACGGCACCCGCGATGCCCCAGCATCGGGTTGGCTTCTTTCAGCGCTTCCGCACGTTGCTTCACAATGTCGATCCCGACACCGGCAGCATCGGCCACTTCCACCATGTCTTCTTCCGTATGCGGCAGAAACTCATGCAACGGCGGATCAAGCAGACGGATCGTCACCGGCAGCCCGGCCATAATGGTGAACAGATCGGTGAAATCCTGACGCTGCATCGGCAGCAGTTTCGCCAGCGCCGCTTTGCGCTGCTGCTGCGTCTCGGACAGAATCATTTCCCGCATCGAGGTAATACGCGAAGCATCGAAGAACATATGCTCGGTACGGCACAGCCCGATCCCTTCCGCACCGAAATTACGCGCGGTCTCGGCATCCTGGGGTGTCTCGGCGTTAGTGCGCACCTGCAGTGAGCGCACATCGTCCGCCCATG
>JAUIJX010000117.1 GCA_030430795.1 Alphaproteobacteria bacterium
TGACCACGCTTGCCACATGCTGGCGGATTACGCGGCAGGATAGCGTGGATATTGGCTTTACCGATCATGATGAGATGATCACTTTCGATAGCCTGGACTACGATTCGATTGCCGGATTTACCCCCACGACGGTGGAGAGCAAGTCTAACATGTCGGTCGATAACCTCGATGTGGAAGGACAGGTTTTCCCTTCCAAAATCACAGAGGAAGATCTGCTGGCCGGACTCTATGACTATGCTGAGATTGAGATATTCGTCGTCAATTACGCCGATCTGACACAGGGTAAGCTGGTAGTCAAACGTGGGCGGCTGGGCGAAGTGACGCTGAATTCACAAATGTTTCAGGCGGAGGTGCGCGGCCTGACTCAACATTTAAGCCAGACGATCGGCGATGTATTTTCTCCATCCTGCCGGGCCATTCTGGGTGATTCCAAATGCAAGGTGGCACTGGCCGGATTCACCGTCTCCACCACAGTTACCGAAATCACAAACAGCCAGACATTTAAGGCCAGCGCCCTCGCAGAGGATGCAGGATGGTACACCGGTGGTGAGGTGGAGTGGACATCTGGCAATAATGACGGTCGCCGCATGGAGGTGAAGGAGTTTGCTTCCACGCAGGTGGTGCTGGCTTTGCCTATGGGCAAAAGCATTCAGGTGGGTGACACGTTTGATATCATCGCTGGGTGCGATAAGACCCGCGAAACCTGCCAGAGCAAATTTTCCAATATCATTAACTTTCGTGGTGAACCGGACGTGCCGGGAACGGACAAGCTCCTCACTACGGCTGGAACACTGAGTAAAACGAGCAAAAATGGATGACGCACATGAACACGATAACACCGGAACAGATTGTAGCGCAGGCGCGGACATGGCTGGGAACAAAGTATCATCATCAAGGGCGGCTGAAGAAATCGACTCGCGGCCCCGGCGGGGTGGATTGCCTTGGGTTGGTGATCGGCGTGATCGACGAGTTGGGCATGCAGGATGGCAACGGCAAGGCGTTGGTGCATGCCGATGAATTTAACTATTCGATGTATCCCGAACGCGGCAGGCTGGTGGGCAGTATTAGCAAACATTTACGGCATGTGCCGGTGGAGCAGATGCACGTGGGCGATCTGCTCCTCTTTCGCACGTTTAAAGACCCGCAGCATGTAGGGCTGCTGACGAACTATCCGGGTGGCGATCTGGGAATGGTTCATTGCAATTCGAGCGCCGGGAAAGTGGTGGAGCAACCGCTTTCCATGACATGGATACGCATGCTCACCCATGTGTATCGCTTCAAAAAGAAACAACTTAAATCGATCAAATGATATGGCTGATATTGTTTTACCTGTTGTCGGAGGCACGGTTGGATTCGTGCTGGGCGGCCCTTCCGGTGCTATTTTAGGCGCAAACATTGGAAGTCTGGCTGCAAGCACCTTCTTTCCGAAAACACAGCGCGTCCAGCTTCCAACCCAAGAAGGCCCACGCCTTGCTGATCTAAGAGCGCAGACTGCCACCTACGGAAATATGATTCCGAGGGTTTACGGCACTATGCGGCTGGCTGGGAATGTCATCTGGTCAACCGACATAAAGGAGGTGAAATCTGAGAAAACAAGCACGCAAACCTCCTCCGGTGGCGGTAAAGGCGGTGGCGGTGGCAAAACCACCACCAGTCAGACCACGGTCTCTTATGAGTATTTCTGCACGCTGGCGATCGCTATTTGCGAAGGCCCGATCGATGAAGTCATCCGTGTATGGGCCGACAGCAAAGTGTTGACGGAAGATGTCCTCTCCGCCGCGCAGGGTAAATACAATGTCCATCTGGGAGATGAAGAGCAAGGCGTAGACGACATCATGGCCAAATACCTCACCGCAGGTACTATTCCTGCATACCGGGGACGTGCCTATGTGGTGATTGAGGATTTCCCGCTGGCTGAGTATGGCAACCGGATTCCCAACTTTACCTTTGAGGTGCGCCGATCAGTTAAATTCACGCCTTCGGTCGAGGATAAGATCACGGATATTGTCATCATCCCCGGCGCTGGCGAGATGGTGTACGGCACGAGTGTGCAAACCAAGCAGGATGGCTATTTTGAATATTTCGGAGGCGCATTCACCCCCTCCGGAGACAAGAAACTCATCAACATGCATAACTACGAAGGCACTGCCGATGTGTTGGTAGCCGTAGATCAAGCGATTGATGTTCTGCCAAATCTTGAATGGGTGGCGGTGGTGGTGACGTGGTTTGCCACTTCCACTGATGCTGGTGCTTGCGAGATTATTCCTAAAGTGGAGTTTCATGGCACCACACAGGTTTTACCGCAGGATTGGAGTGTTGCCGGAATCAGCCGTACCTCGGCTGAAGTGGTGCTGAAATTTGACCCGGAAACCCCGACCTATGGCGGCACACCTTCTGATCATACGGTGGTGCAGATTATAGATCACCTGAAGTCCAAGGGACTGAATGTGATGCTGTATCCGATGGTTTTTGTGGATACGATCACACCGGTACCAAAACCATGGCGTGGCCGGATCGAGCCTGCAGATGCCACCGATGCTGCCAGCTGGTTTACCAAAACTAATGGTTATAATGCATTTATCAGCCATTACGCCAATCTCGTGAAGAACAAGGTAGATGCGTTTGTCATCGGCTCTGAGCTAATTGGCATGACCGGATTTACTGACACGCCGGGGAGCTATCCTGCGGTCACTCAATTGGTCAGCCTTGCTGCTACGGTCAAAGGCATCATGGGCGGTAGCACGCTGCTAACCTATGCCGCTGACTGGAGTGAATATCACAGCGTTGGGGGATGGTTTAACCTCGATCCACTCTGGGCTAGTGCCAATATCGATTTTGTGGGGATCGATAGCTATTTCCCGCTGACCGAAGATCTCCCGCAGATTCAGATCACAGAGGATTTGATTAAGGAGTATTGGGAGAAAGGTGAAGGCTGGGATTATTATTACACCGATTCCGTCAACCGCACTGGTCAAACCAGCTATGGTGGCGACCCGACTTATGCATGGAAGAATCTTGAACATTGGTGGAACAGCACGCATACCAATCCGGATATGAGCGGCACCAGCTGGACAGCGAAAATGAAACCTGTCTGGTTTACCGAATTCGGTTTTCCGAGTGTTGATGCCTGCGCTAATCAGCCGAATGTGTTTTATGACCCCACATCCAGCGAGAGTTTCTATCCTCGCGGCTCCAAAGGCCGGGTGGACTTTCAGGCCCAGCGTGAAGCACTCAATGCCACGCTGGATTATCTGGAAGAACGCAATCAGGAGTCTGGCAAGAGTGATTTGGTGCCACGCCGGTTTGTTTGGACGTGGGATGCACGGCCATTTTCCTTCTGGCCTGATCTGGAAGGCGTGTGGCAGGATTCCATTTTGTGGGCAACGGGACATTGGGTGCAAGGCAAGCTGGGTAATTCCACGCTGGGCGCGATCGTCGGCGAGCTTTTTCAGGCCGCAGGCCTTACTGCCAGCGACTATGATGTTTCCCGGCTCACCGACACGGTGGAAGGCTTCATTCTCGACCGCCCCATTACGGTACGGAGTGCGCTGGAATATCTCACTTCGGCGTTTTTCTTCGATATAGTCGAAAGTGATGATATCCTGAAATGCGTGCCGCGTGGAAGCGAGTCCGTCAAAACTGTGCCGGAGGATGATCTTATCCCTGCTGCCAAAAAAGGCATACAGGATATCATTGAGATCAACTACGCGCAGGAACTTGAACTGCCGCAGCGGGTGAATGTAACGTACATTGATCGGCCCTTTAATTACGATCCGGTGACACAAACTTCACAGCGCCAGACTGTTAGGGCCGTTGACCAGGTCACGGTGAATTTGCCGATCGTCATGGGGGCAACTCGCGCCAAGCAGATCTCTGACATCACGCTTTATGGCACATGGAAGGAGCGCACCAGCTTTCAGATTACACTCCCGCCGAAATATGTACGGATAGAGCCGACCGATGTGATTACGGTGACCGTAAATAATGTGGCGCACGAAATGCGCGTGCTAAAAACGGATATGGAAGCCAATGGTGTAATGAAGCTGGGTGCGGTGGCTGAAGATATCAGCTCCTACGACTTCTACACTCCGCCCGGTGAAACCAGTTCGAATATCGAGCCTCCGGTGCTTGTACCGGAAACGATCGCACAATTCATCGATGCGCCACCATTGCCATCTGACACGGTTCCAAATCAGGGATTGCTGCGTATCGGTGTGGCTGCTGATGGGCCGAATTGGAACGGTTCGGCAGTGTATCGTTCTGATGATGGCGGTGAAGCCGGTGGCAATACATTTAGCTTGCTGGCAGGTCTCGATGGTGCTGCGACCTTTGGTGCGATCATCACGAATTTTCCAACCGGCCCATTTGAAACGTGGGACGATATCAATGAAGTGGAAGTAATCCTTACGTCTGGTTCTCTGGGCTCAGTGAATGAGATGGCGGTATTTAACGGGGCGAATGCCGCGCTGATCGGTGACGAGCTGGTGCAGTTTCAGAATGCCCAGCTGATCGGTGAGAACACCTATAAACTGACGCGGCTGCTACGTGGCCGCCAAGGAACGGAATGGGCAATTGATGGTCATGCGGCGGGGAACCGCTTCATCCTGATCACTCCGGCGCTTTATACTACGGCGATCGCCAATAACCTGATCGGGCGCGAGCTGTTCTACAAGGCGGTGAGCGTTGGCAACACGCTGACCACCACCGACGAAGTGTCATTTACCTATAGCGGGCGCAACCTAAAACCGTTCTCTCCGGTGCATGTGAAAGGTACGCGTAACGGCTCCGGCGATCTCACAATCGACTGGATACGCCGTTCCCGCGTGGATGCAGAATGGCGAGATGGCGTTGGTATTCCATTGGGCGAGGAAACCGAAGCCTATGAGGTGGATATCCTCGATGGCAGCACAGTGGTGCGAACCATTGAAGTGACCAGTCCAACTGCCAGCTATAGCGCCGCCGACCAGACTACCGACTTTGGCAGCGCCCAGAGCAGTGTGGATGTGAAAGTCTACCAGCTTTCGGCGGTGGTGGGCAGAGGATACGCGGCGGAAGCCAACATTTAATCATTAACAATGGAGAACATCATGTCCCAGACCGGAAGGCTGGGCTTGCCGTATATTATTACGTCTCAAGCCCAAAAAGAAGTAACGCATAATGAGGCACTGAACCGCCTTGATGCGTTTGTCACTCCGGTGGTGGCCGATATTGCTAATGCACCACCGGGCAGCCCAAGCGTGGGTGATCTCTATATCGTCGGCACCAGCCCAACCGGTGACTTTGCAGGCCAAGCCAATAAGCTGGCGCAATATCTCACCGGCGGCTGGGTGTTTTATACGCCGTTTAAGTGGATGGATGCGGTGGTGGAATCGCTGGATTCGCGCATGACTTATGACGG
>JAUIJX010000118.1 GCA_030430795.1 Alphaproteobacteria bacterium
GGGGTGGTATGCCTGTCCGGTGTTGCGTATGCCGATGGCGTTGGCGGCGATATTATCAATAATGACGGCGATGTGATCGGGCATGTCAGCGTACGTCAGGGCACGGAAGGCGTATTGATTCATGTGAAGGCATCCGACCTGCCGCCAGGCTGGCACGGGATGCATTTTCATCAGGTGGGCTCCTGTGACGATCACGATCATTTCAAGCTGGCCGAAGGGCATGTGGCGCCGTCGGGCAAGCCACACGGGTATTTAAATACCAACGGCCCGCATGAAGGAAATTTACCGAATCTGATTGTGGCGAAGGATGGCACGGTGGAAGTGGAACTCTATTCCGAGCTGGTATCGCTCGGTGGCACCGATGCACCAAACCTGCTGGATGCAGACGGGTCTACCCTGATTATTCACGCCGACCCGGATGATCATGATACGCAACCAATCGGCGGTGCCGGAGCGCGTATTGCGTGCGCTGTGGTGGCGACCGAAGAGTAATAGGCACGTCTTATCGTCAGGATAAAAACTAACGATTATCCATGCACAAGTCCTGCTGTTATAGTGCAGGCATAACGATGTGAAGGGGATTCCCCGGAAAGGATGTATGATGAGTAATAACAAAACGGCTGAATGTTTGAAACAGGTGTTGGCGGATACCTATACGCTGTATCTGAAGACACAGAATTATCACTGGAATGTGACTGGCCCGCAGTTCCATTCTCTGCATGTGATGTTTGAAGAACAGTATACGGATTATGCGATGGCTGTTGATGAAATCGCCGAGCGCATTCGTGCGATCGGACACAAGGCGCCGGGGTCATATGCCGCCTATACCAAGATGACGAACATCTCTGAAGCGGATGAATCGCTCGACGGTAAAGGGATGGTGAAAGATCTGCATGCCAGTCAGCAAGCGTTGATTAAAAGTCTGAACGCAGCGCGGGCAGCAGCCGAAGAAGAAGGCGACGAAGTGTCTGTCGACCTTACGATTCAGCGCCTGACCACGCATGAGAAATTCGCCTGGATGCTGTCTGCCAGTGTCTAATCATGTGGCAATGCAGCAGGGTTCATTTTGTTACGAATTGGCGTAATTATTAACATCTCAGTTGCGTTGTGCAGTGCAATAAAACCGATACTTGCAATTAACGATTATTATCGTTACTATTCAGATTCCCTCTAGAGCCCGCCTGTCGATTTCCTCCCCGAGCAGGCGGGTCTTCTTTTTTTGCTTCAGTGTTTTTCTTGGACAGGGTGTCGCGTTTCGGCTCGTGTAGTTTATCTACACGTCGCCTTACGCTCCTACTGTCCAAAGAAACACTTTGCATGTATTTTATTATTGCTCCTGCGCTGCACTACTGTTTCGCGCAATGAGCCTAACAGCCTTCAGCTGACTAAAGGGCTCGGCCTACTTGCCTCGCGTTGTGTTCCATGCTGGGTGTGATGAAATATCGCTTTGTTTAGTCTCTACTTTTTGTACGATATAAGTTCATTAAGTGATTTGCTGTGTTATCCATAATATCTACTTCCTGCGTTGGGCTGCATTTAGATACTTTCCATGTTTTTAGTTCAGGTATGTAATCAGCATATACTATGTAAGTTTTGTTGACTCTAAAACTGTACCCACATGCGGAACCTTGAGAGTTTGTAATTAGCTTCATTGTATTGCGTGATATTCCTTTCCACGCGTTTATTATGGATACAGAGAAACTTAATGTGTGCGGTCGGGTTTCATCAGTCTTATCTGTTGCGCTCTCTATTGTTCCCAAAAAAACCGCATCGTAGTCATCAAAGGCATGGCTATCTGTACATCTGCAGGCATGTGCTTCAAATGGATTAGTTGTAAGAAAAATCAGTAAAACTGCTGATAAGATATATTTCAAAATGACGCCCATGAACAATGTTGGTTCTGTGATTCTTAAGAATTACATTTTGTTGTATCAAAAGTCACTTTTTCAATACTTAGTCAATATGTTGTTGCTTACGTAATTTCTATGTTCGTTGTTTTTTCTTTGCAAAAACTAGTACGCTAAGGCTTCGAGGATGTTGGAGTAATGATCCGTCCATGCACGGGAGGCGTCGCCGGTGAGGATGTGCCAGCCGGTGGTGGTGCCGATAGGGAGGGTGCCGAAATCTTCTTGTTTGCGTGCCATCAATACCCAGCGTGCGGAGGCACGAAGCTCATCCTGCTTGCCGTAATTTTTTTCGACCGCGACGAGGTTCAGTGCATCGGCAATGTTGGCGAGGATAGGGGCAAGGCTGAGGTAACGATTGCTGATATGGAACGCCATGATGCCACCCGGCTGCAATTTGCTGAGATAGATGGATAAGGCTTCGGTGGTCATCAGGTGCATGGGCAGGGCATCGGAGGAATAGGCGTCCATTATCAGGATGCCGTATTGTCCATCGGGTGCTTCATTGATGCCGATACGTGCGTCGACAATGCGGATGTTTTTATTCATCGGGCAGTCAGAGAGGTAGGTGAAGAAACGTGTGTCGGAGGCAATGGCGAGGACGGCTTCGTCGATCTCGAAAATATCGATCGGTTGGTCTTTCGCGCCAAGGCAGGTGAGGGTGCCGGTGCCAAGTCCGCCCAGCGCCATCGGTGCTGTCTGAATATGTTTCGGTAATGCATCAAGCACTTCGAGCATCGGGTAGTAATAGGAGGTGAGGTTTAAGCGCTCACCGGACATGGGCTGCATGCCGTGCAGGGTGGTGCCATGCACAAAGGTGCGCAGGTTTCTCTCCGGGATTTCGAAGACACGGCTAACGCCGAAGAAGTTGCGCTGTTCATGGACGATGGTGTTGTTCTGATGTGCTGAGCTGTAGGGCAGTGCGATGATGAGTGCGGTGGTATACAGTCCAAAACGGAGCGGTCTGCCGGGTGCGAAACGTGGCAGGTATAAAATAGCAGCGCCGATGGCGAGGAAGAGCGGGATATGTTCTCCCTGAAATTTTTTCTGACTGTGGGCGACATACCACTCTGTGAAAGCAGCGACCTGATCGGGAAAGAGGGCAGGCAACCAGTCAGACATGCTGTAAGCGATGAAGAGAAGGACGGCCAGTGCCGCAGGAATGAGAAAATCCTGTATGCGCTCCCAACGCTCATTGTCTTCCGAGATGGTTTTAATGCCGATGAAACAGACGAGGCAAAGGACGATGGAATATTCACTGGTGTGGACAAAAAGTTGCGGTGCGAGCAATGCATTGAAGATGCCACCCATGACGCCGCCGAGCGACATCCAGACGTAGAATTGTGTGAGGTGAGCGCTGTCTGGTTTATGACGCGCCAGTTGCCCGTGGCAGACCATAGCGCAGATAAAGAAGAACACGAAATGCAATGTCTGCAGTGGACTGATCTGATCCAACCCGATGAGGATGGCGCCGAGCAGGATGGCCATAGCGATGGGTTGCTCTTTGGCGCACCACTCAAAGAACGGCATGCGGGGTGAAAAGGTGAAGACGAAGCTGAGCAGATAGAGCGCCAGCGGGATGATCCAGAAGAGTGGGACGGCGGCGATGTCGGTGGTGACGTAGGTGGTGACACCGAGCATCATACTGGAAGGCAGGAAGGCAAGGAATAGCCAGTAGCATTTTGTGCGCCACGGAATCGCCGTAGTGACGGTTTCTGTTTGTGTCTCTTCAGTAGTGCTGTGCTTTCTTAAGTGCCAAATGCTGCTGATGACAAGGATAACGAAGAGGATATATAGCACCGACCAGCTACCGGTTTGATACGGGACATCGAAAAGCGGTTCCAGCAGAAACGGGAAGGCGAGCAAGGCGATAAGGCTGCCGGCGTTGCTGGCGCTGTAGAGCCAGTAGGGGTCACGCCCGCGTGAATGGGGATGCTCGGCATACCAATGCTGGATCAGTGGGGCATTGGAAGAGAGTAGGAAGAACGGTAGGCCGACCGAGAATAGCAGGGTGAGGAACAGCCAGCGGATCGGCATGGCGGCGGGATCGACCGAGGCGGCGCTGTGGATGGTGAGTGGCAGGCAGATCAGCGAGACGGCGAGCAGGCCAATGTGCAGGATGCCGTGTTTGCGGGTGCCGAGTTTTTGTCGTAGCACGTGGGCATAAAGATAACCGCCGAGCAGGGTGGCCTGAAAGAACAGCATGGCGGTTTGCCAGACGGCAGGTGCGCCGCCGAGATAAGGGAGTACCAGTTTCGCCATCATCGGCTGGATGAGAAAGAGAAGGAACGCGCTCAGCAGGATGGTGACGGTGAATAGCAACGAGACGTGCATGGCGCTTCCTGTAAAAATGCTTTACTCCTATTCAGTGATACGGATGATAGCGCTAAAAGGAAAGAGGAAAGACGCGATGGTAAAATTGCTGTTTGTGTGCACCGGGAATATCTGTCGATCACCGACGGCGGAAGGGGTGATGCGGCATCATGTGGAAGCTGCCGGGCTGGATGATGCCATTCAGATTGACTCTGCCGGGACGCAGGGATTTCATGCCGGGGAAGCGCCAGACACACGCTCAGCGGCGACCGCGAAGGCGCGCGGCGTGTCGCTGGACGGGCAGGTGGCGCGGCAGGTGACGGCGGATGATTTTTATACGTTCGATTTGTTGCTGGCGCTTGATCGCGGGCATGAGACTATTCTGCGTCGTAAGGCACCACAAGGTATGGAAGAGAAGGTGGTGTTATTTCTAGACTATGTTGGAGTGAAGTCGGATGGTGAAGTGCCGGACCCGTATTATGGCGGTGCGTCGGGGTTCGAGCAGGTATATAATCTCATCGATCAGGGGTGCCAGCGATTGCTGGATCGTGTGCAAACCGAATATGGAGTGGTGGCATGAGTGCATATATCATCGTGCGGGCGAACGTACAGGATAAGGAAAAATATCAGGCCTATGCCAGCCGGTCACCGGCAGCGGTGGAGGCATTCGGCGGGAAATATATCGCACGCGGCGGCGAGACGGTAACGCTGGAAGGGCCGGAAGAGGCGCGGCGGCTGGTGATTATCGAATTTCCGACGCTGGAGAAAGCCAAAGCCTTTTATGCCTCCGAGGAATATCAATTCGCCAAGCAGTTCCGCGAAGGAGCGGGTGACGCCGAATTTGTCATCGTTGACGGGTATAGCGGGTAACTTTATTTGGTTGTCAGACGAATCTGGTGTATGATGGTTCCTATGATTCGCATGTTGTGTTTTATGTTTGCGCTGACGCTGCTGGGGTTGACCGTGGCGCCGACGGCGTATGCGGCGTGCATGCATGATGACGGCATGGCGATGGAGATGTCCTGCCATGATATGGATCAGGCGCAGGATGACGGCGGTTGCGACTGCTGTGACGGTGCCTGCCAGTGCGATAACGGATTGTTGTCGCATGTGGTGCTGCCGGATGTGCAGCGATTGCCGCTACATG
>JAUIJX010000119.1 GCA_030430795.1 Alphaproteobacteria bacterium
AGCCCCGCGCGAAGCTGGTTCCCCCGACAGAAAGCGTAATCGGCTCGTCAGTTTGATGCCCGTATCCAGTCACTTTGACGCGATAGCGACCACGGTCACGCACACCGCTCCCACGCAACATGCCAGAAGGATAACCACCCCCACTAAAGCGAACGACAGCCCCATCTGGTAGGAGTTTCCACTTCTTGCCGATGAATTGCTCCCCCTCACGGGTATCTTTGTAGCTGGCTTCGATGTGATGGACTTCCGGGCGTTCCGTCGACTGGGCAATGGCGCTGTCGATCGCCGCATCGGTGAAGATAAACGCCAGCATCGTCGCCATGTCCGGTGCAATCATGCCGGAGCCTTTGGCAATGCCGTTGATGTTGACTTTCACATCACCAATGGTCGCCGTCGCCACGCTCATCTTGGCAAAAGTATCGGTGGTCATGATCGCCGCTGCCGCCTTATCCCACGCCTCTTCGGATGACTGCGACTGCATGGCGGGCAACGCATCAATAATCTTCTCATGCGGCAATGGCACACCGATCACCCCGGTGGAAGCAATATAGACCTCCTCCGGCGCACAACCGATCAGCTCCGCCGCTGCCTTGGCCGTCGCCGTCACCGAATCCACCCCGGCCTTGCCGGTAAACGCATTGGAATTGCCGGAATTGACCACCAGTGCGCGCGCCTGCGCTGCACCCTGCCGACACCATTCCACCGGTGCCGAGGCCGTCAGTGAGCGCGTATAAACACCCGCCGCCTGCGTGCCTTCATCCATCACTGCCAGTAACACATCCGTACGCCCCTGATAGCGCACCCCGGCGGCATAGGTAGCAAGTGCCACACCGGAAATAGTATGCATGGTCACCTTCTCAAGAGGTGCCAGAGGAGACGTCGTCATAGATACTCCTATTCTTCTTCTTTTTCTTCGTCAGTCTCGGCGTCTGCCGACTTGTCAGATGGCTTCGCCTTCGCTTTTGGTTTTGCCGATTTATCCGGCGTGCGCGTCAACTCAACTTCTTTGCCGTCCGCATTGTAATAGGTCACATGCGCCGTATCCACCAGATCGTTGACATATGCGCGGATCGCTTCACCGCGCAGTTGGTCACGAATTTGTTGCTCCACCTCTTCAAACGGTGGAATGTTGACCTTACGCTTATCCTGCACCTGAATGATATGCCAGCCGAACTCCGTCTCTACCGGCACCGACAAGGCGCCTTCTTCCAGCTCGAACGCTACCTTGGAGAAGGCATCCACCATCTTGTCATCGGTGAAATAACCGAGATCGCCACCACGAATCGCACTGGCCTTATCCAGCGATTTCTTCTTGGCAATGGCCGCAAACTTGTCCTCATCGTCTTCCAGCTCTTCCAGAACCTCCTTCGCCTCGTCCTCCGTCTCCACCAGAATGTGACGGGCGCGAATTTCCTCTTTGTCTTTCATCAGCCCGACCTGCTCGTCATACAAAGCGCGCACCTTGTTGTCGGTGACCTGAAGATCGGCCTTTTCCTCGAGGAAAGCCTGCGTAATGATCTTCTCTTTCAGCTTTTCAATCGCTTCCTTGACCTTCACGCTATTCTCAATACCGGATGCCATCGCCTCGCGATGGATCAGATGCTCGCTCACCACCCCGCGCAATACATTCTGCTTCACCTTATCGTCGAAATGATCGAAATCCGGCGCTCCCTCTTCCGGGAACAGCCCGTTCCAGATCGTCACCACCCGTGAATAGGGAATCTCATCCTCATCGACCTTCAGGATCGTATAATCCTTTTTACCGGCTGCCTGAGCCAGCGTAGCGAGAGACAAGAAACCAACGGTAAAGAGTGCGAAACGTAACATAAGCGCTTGGGAAATGGGTTGAATACGATAGAGCTTATCGCATAGAAACTGACCTTTTGCAAGGCATTACGATTGACAGACGCCCCCGGCTTACCTATGTCTACGCCAGACAGTTAAACCTAAAGGAACATTGCTATGCTGGGCGGTATCGCACGGAAAGTATTTGGCAGCACCAACGACCGAATCGTGCGCGCCTATCAGAACAAGGTCAATGCCATCAATGCGCTGGAAGACGAATACCGCAAGCTAAGCGACGACGAACTGCGCGCCAAAACCGAAATCTTCCGTGACCGTCTGGAACAGGGCGAGAAACTGGACAAACTGCTGCCGGAAGCATTCGCCGCTGTACGCGAGGCCGCCGACCGTACCTTGGGCATGCGTCACTTTGACGTCCAGCTGATCGGCGGGATGGTGCTGCATGAAGGCCGCATCGCCGAGATGAAAACCGGGGAAGGGAAAACGCTGGTGGCGACCCTTGCCACCTATCTCAACGCGCTGGGAGGCAGTGGCGTGCACGTGGTCACCGTCAACGATTACCTCGCCCGGCGCGACGCCGAGTGGATGGGTGTGATCTATCAATTCCTCGGCATGAGTGTCGGCATCATCATGCACGATATGGACGATGAAGAACGCCGCGTCGCCTATAATTGCGATATACTCTACGTTACCAATAACGAGTTGGGCTTTGACTACCTGCGCGACAACATGAAATATTCGCGCGACCAGATGGTGCAGCGCCCGTTCAACTTCGCGGTAATTGACGAGGTTGACTCCATCCTGATCGACGAGGCACGTACCCCGCTGATCATCTCCGGCCCGACCGAGGATAACTCCGCGCTCTATACCCAGATCGACGCACTGATTCCCAAACTCAGTGCAGAAGAATATGAGGTGGATGAGAAAGCCAAATCCGCCACCCTCAACGAAGACGGTATCCTGAAAATGGAAACGCTGTTGACCGAGCAAGGACTGATGGAAGAAGGCTCCAGCCTTTATGACATCAGCAACGTCTCGCTGGTGCATCACGTCAATCAGGCGCTCAAAGCCCATATCATTTTCACCTGCGATGTCGATTATCTGGTGAAAGATGATCGCGTGGTCATCATCGACGAATTTACCGGCCGTATGATGGAAGGCCGCCGCTATTCCGACGGGCTGCATCAGGCACTGGAAGCGAAAGAGAAGGTCTCCATCCAGAACGAGAACCAAACGCTGGCCTCCATTACCTTCCAGAATTATTTCCGCCTCTATCCGAAACTCTCCGGCATGACCGGGACGGCTATGACCGAAGCCAACGAATTCAGCGACATTTACGGGCTGGAAGTGATCGAGATTCCCACCAACGTACCGGTGGCACGTCTGGATTATGACGACGAAATCTACCGCACCATGCGCGAGAAAGATGAGGCCGTCATTACCCTCATCAAGGAATGTTATGAGCGCAAACAGCCAGTGCTGGTAGGTACGGTCAGCATTGAGAAATCGGAAATGCTCTCCAAATTGCTGAAGAAGGAAAAGATTCCGCACAATGTCCTCAACGCCCGCCATCATGAGAAGGAAGCGCATATCATCGCGCAGGCCGGTCATCCGGGCGCAGTCACCATCGCCACCAACATGGCCGGACGAGGAACGGATATTAAACTCGGCGGTAACGTGGAGATGCTGCTGGAAGAAGAACTCGCCAAACTGAAAGACGATAAGAAACGCGAACTGGCCGAAGCGCGTATTGAAAAGCAGGTAGAAGACGACAAGCAGATCGTGCTGGAAGCCGGTGGCCTGTATGTGATCGGAACCGAACGCCATGAATCCCGCCGCATTGACAACCAGTTACGCGGTCGCTCCGGCCGTCAGGGTGACCCCGGCGCCTCCAAGTTCTTCATATCACTGGAAGATGACCTGATGCGCATCTTCGGCTCGGAACGCATCGACGGCATGTTGCAGAAACTGGGGCTGCAGGAAGGCGAGGCTATCACCCACCCGTGGATGAACAAAGCGCTGGAACGCGCCCAAAGCAAGGTGGAAAACCGCAACTACGACATCCGCAAAAACCTGCTGAAATTCGACAACGTGATGAACGATCAGCGCAAAGCGATCTTCGAACAGCGCATCGAACTGATGGAAGTGGAGGATGTCAACGACACCATCGAAGACATGCGTCAGGAAATCAACCACGACCTTATCACTGCCCATATTCCGCCGCGCTCCTATGCCGACCAGTGGGATATCGACGGACTGGATAAGGAGCTGTTCCGCGTCTACGGTGAACAATTCCCGGTCCATGACTGGGCCAAGGAAGAAGGCATCGCCGACGAAGAAATCCTCGAGCGCCTGGATAAAATGGCCGCGGAGATAATCGCTGCCAAGGAAGAGGAATACGGCCCGGATGTCATGCGCATCGCCAAGAAACGCATCCTCCTGCAAACCCTCGATCATCTGTGGAAAGACCACCTGCTGTCGCTGGATCACCTGCGCGCCGGAATCGGCCTGAGAGCTTACGGCCAGCGTGACCCGCTCAATGAATATAAGCAGGAGGCCTTCAACCTGTTTGAAACCATGCTGCACCAACTGCGTGAGAGCGTAACCTCACGCCTCGCCCATCTGCGCATCCGTCTGGAAGCACCGCCGGAAGCACTGGAGGCCATGCGTCAGGAACAGCAAATGCAGGAAACGCGGCGTGACCCGGCCGCCGGGGAATCACCCGAGGCACCCGCCGTGGCACAAACCGTTACCACACGCGCTGGCGCCGGTGAGCGTAACCCGCTCGACCCATCCACCTGGGGACGCGTCGGCCGCAACGAAGCCTGCCCATGCGGCTCCGGCAAAAAATACAAGCAATGTCACGGACAGATTAGCTAACAACCTCAGATCGATGTTTGGGCGGCACTTGGACGCGTCCTTCCCAACTGGCACGTACTGTCTGCATGGCAGGACTATCTTCAGAAACGTTATTACAAGGACGCGATACTGAAGGCTCTTTGTCATTCATATCCAGATCAGCCCCGATATACAGGTCGATGGTTCGGCGAATAACATTACCCTGAATGGCTCTGGCCAAATCTTCATGGCCTTCTCCGACAATCTCCAGCACGCGCTGCCGCATACCTTCCGCTACATCGTACACCTGTTGATGAGCACCATCTTCCATCTCTCGAAACATGCGCTGGTTGCCCATAAGTAGACGCGTAGCAAAATTCCCAAAATGATCCCCAATCAATCCCAGAAAATCACGACGCCAGAGATAACTCTGATAAAGTGTATTCATGCCATCGGCAATCACTGTCCTCAGCTGGTCGGCATCAGCGCGCGCGGATAAATTCAGTTTATCCATCACATCTTCCACCAAAAGAGGTCGTATCCTGGAACCTATATCTTGCGGCACCCTGATACTAATTGCCGCCACCTGACTCGTGACATTCGTAGTTTCCTGTTCAATCAGCGCAACCATCGTCAACCTCCCGGGCCTGCCGGTCCCGTAGAACCGCTACCGCGACCCTGCTCAAGACGCCCAGCATGAGAACC
>JAUIJX010000120.1 GCA_030430795.1 Alphaproteobacteria bacterium
AACTAAAGGGTACTAGTTGATCGGTAGACCGCGCCGTTTTGCTAATTTTTCTATGTGGAGGAACCGGACTATTCCCACACAAATACAGATGTCGTACCCCCATGGCATCGGCGAGGCGAAAAACAGCTCCAATATTGAGCGGATCCCTCACATCCTGGCATACCAGCACTAAGGGAAATTCCCGTTTATTGTTCTCAACCTGATCGTGTGTTAGCTGCTGAACGGCAAGATATACTCGATAAACTAAAAGGAAAACTTAGTCTATATGCAAGTATATTATCACTATACATGCATTGGGTTTAAAATAGTCTTAAACAGGAAGCTGTAGCAAAGGAAACACAACGCATGGATCCCATCAGCTTAATTGCATTGATCATGGGCACCGGCTGGGCAAGCGGGATTAATCTCTATGCTACGGTGCTGACGCTCGGTATTATGGGCGTTGCCGGTGTGGTCGATTTGCCGCCGGGACTGCATATGCTGGAGCATCCGCTGGTGCTGGGTGCTGCGGCGGTGATGTATAGCCTGGAATTCTTTGCTGATAAAATCCCCGGTCTGGATACTGGCTGGGACGCCGTCCATACCTTCATCCGCATCCCGGCGAGTATTGTGCTGGCCTATAGCGCTGCGGAAGGTATGCCAATGGAAGTACAGTTTGCCGCCATGCTGGTGGCTGGCGGTATGAGCACCGCCTCACACGCCACCAAGGCCGGTACCCGTGCCATTGTGAACACCTCGCCGGAACCTTTCTCCAACTGGAGCCTGTCTCTGGCGGAAGATGTCGCCGTTATCGGCGGGTTATGGACGGCAATGCATTACCCGCTGGTGTTTATCGGGCTGATGATCCTCTTCATCATGGCGATGGTGTGGTTGCTGCCGAAGCTCTGGCGCGGCATTCGCGGGCTTTACCGCCGTGTGATCGGGTTCTTCAGCGACAATAAGGAAGTCCTTTTGATCGAAGACCAACGAAAAAAGGATGGCTGAATAGCCACCCTTCTTCCTGAAATCATCTGTGAAACGGGATTAGTTCGCGTATTTGACCGAACAGCCATACGGCTTGGTTTGTGCTGGTTCGGGCGCGTTGCCTGCCGCAATCGCATCCATCGCTGCCACGATGTAATTCTCTGCCGTGGCAATATCTGCCGGATCGGCGCTGGACTTGCTGTCGATCGCCCCGGCGTAAGCGACATTCCCCGCGCTATTAATCACGAACATATGCGGCGTGGTCTTGGCATCATACATTTTACCGATTTCGCCGGACGGATCGAGGATGATATGCGCCGGGCTGGCCCCCTTCTCGCCTAACAGCTTATTGGCTTCAGCGGCGGTCATATTGCCCTGGCGTCCCGGTGCGGAAGAGTTAATGGTGATCCACACATAGCCGTTATCTTTCGCCAGTGTTTGCAACTGCTGCATATTCTTGCTGCTGTAATGTTTTACCACAAACGGGCACTCCGGGTTGTTCCATTCCAGAATCACGTTCTTGCCTTGCAGCGCGGACAGTGTCACATCGACACCCTTGGTGTCAGTAGCGGTGAAATCTGGTGCAGTCTTGCCGATCTCGACGGCAGCGCAGGCAGGCAGTGATAATGCCATCAGTGCGAGGGCGCTGAGGATGAGAGAATAAAAACGCATGATAAAACTCCTTGTGCAATGGATGAGACGGACACTATATAAGTTCGCACACACACTCTGCAAGGTTACAGCATGACAAACCGCGAATCGGCCCCGGCAATTGCGCTGAGTGGCTTAAAAAAGACATACCGAGATGGTGATAGCAAAGCACCGAAAGAAGCGCTTAAGGGCATTGATCTGGAAGTGCCGCGCGGGGCGTTTTTCGGACTTCTGGGGCCGAACGGCGCCGGAAAATCCACTCTTATCAACATTTTGGCCGGGCTGACCGTGAAATCCGCAGGAAACGCCGCCATCTGCGGCTATGACATCGACCGCCAGATGCGCGACGCCCGTATGTCCATCGGCGTAGTGCCGCAGGAGCTGGTGCTGGATACCTTCTTTACCGTGCGCGAGGCGCTGGACATCCATGCCGGCTATTATGGTGTGCCGAAACATGCCCGCCGCACCGATGAGATCATTGAGGCGATGGGGCTAAGCGATAAGGCTAACATCAAATCCCGCCGCCTCTCCGGGGGTATGCGACGTTGCCTGCTGATTGCCAAGGCGCTGGTGCATAATCCGCCGGTGCTGATCCTCGATGAGCCGACCGCCGGGGTCGATGTCGAGCTGCGTAACCAGCTCTGGGACTATGTGCGGGAATTGAATAAGCAAGGCACCACCGTCCTGCTCACCACACATTATCTGGAAGAAGCCGAGGAGCTGTGCGATTCCATCGCCATCATCAATCACGGTGAAGTGGTCGCCTGCGACAGTAAGGCCAAGCTGATGCAGGGTTTTGACAGTAAATGCATGAAGGTTATCCCGGCGGAAGCGCTGTCCAGCCTGCCGAAGAAACTGGCCGAAACCGGCTGGATGCTGCAGGAAGACGGCAGCCTGACCGTCAAATACCAGCCTAGCAAGGCCGATATGGAGCAGATGATCGCCGAGCTCAAGCAAAGCAAGGTGCGCATTCGCGATATTTCGACCGAAGAGACCGAGTTGGAAGATATCTTCCTACATTTAACGTCACAAAAAGCGGCGTAAGCGCGGTTTTCGGTTGTGACTCGCCTGCCTGTCTTTTATAACAGGCGCACTTTCTGTTCCGGCGCCCGTAGCTCAGCTGGATAGAGCGCTACCTTCCGGCGGTAGAGGTCAGGGGTTCGAATCCTCTCGGGCGCGCCATGATTTAGGCAGCCTCGCCGGGCGGCGCAGCGGCAAAGCCGCAAGCCAATCCTCTCTCGGGCGCGCCAGAATCTTCTCAACTGATATAGTTATTAGCAAGTCATCTACAGGGATTGCGCTGCAGCCTCGGTTTTAGAATGCTTGAAATCTTCAGCCATATTTTCTAACTCATCCCGTACTTCCTGCGTGAGTGGTTTAACGCGCATAATTCCGCCCCAAACCCCGCCAATCTCAATGTTTTCACCAAAATCCTCTTGTAAAAAGCTTCGTAAATTTTCAAAGACTTCTTTTCTGTGATTGGGATTGTTAGTAAGAGTTTTGATAATGAAGTAATTGGAGTTTTCCTTCTGTTCGATAGACCAAGGCAATACTTCAATCTTGCTCTCTCTAGCTTCTTTGGCTCGTTTTTCAGCAAGTTCTTCCTTCACTTCTCGCTCATATTCGGCATCCAAATCAATATCAGCGGCTTTTTCGATGTCTTGAATGACTTGTTCCGGCAGGTACGGCTTTGTCAGTTTAGCAAATAGTCGTATTTCGTCCCCAGTATATGCATATAGTTCATCAATGCGGAATCTGTCCCAATTCACACTGGTCCATAATGACATTTTATCATTAAATCTTTGAGATATTACTTGCTCGCTATAACGAATAATTTCATCAAGCGATTTACCTGAGAAGCAGGGATTATTACGCAGCAGATCAGGCAAACGACCCAATTGCCTTCTTAATTCTTCACGAACTTCGTCTAGCGATATGAGTTCATCTTCATTAGACGGTGAACTTTTCCAGTTTTTAACGTCTTCATAATAGCCTCTCGCGGCGCGTTCAAATAAGTCAGGATTATTATTTAAATCGCTAAATGTATAGCCCTGAGCCGAGAGGTCTTTAAGTGCGGCCAAATCAGTTAATGCACTAGAAATATTCCAGTATTCTTCTGATAGCATATATACTGGAGGGATATCTTCAGCATAAGGTTCATGAAGACTTTGCAAAAGACAGTAGGGTGCCATAATTGCATGGCCTAAGCTGGCGTCTCTGGCTACGGTCGGCAATGACAGTAAAGAAGTTGGATTGACAGGCATTGCCTGTGTACCAACTACAGCCGCAACTTGCCTAAGTAAATTCCGTCTAGTTATACCCATAAAACCACCAAATGTTAAATTTGTTAAACATAGAACAGTCAGGTATGGTGTTGTATGACAATTATATGAAGTTAATTAGAGTACCAAAGTTGATAATGATAAACCGGTGTGTGGACTTTTTTCAAAAATCGTCAAGTCGGGCGCGCCATGATGCAGGCAGCCCCGCCGGGCGGCTGGCTCTGCATTTACTTTAAAAAGGAAACACCATGAACGATGAACTCGAAGTCAAAGACAGTAACGGCACCCTGCTGCAGGATGGCGACAGCGTCACCCTGATTAAAGACCTCAAGGTCAAAGGCGCCAACACCACCCTGAAGCGTGGGACGCTGGTGAAGAATATCCGCCTGACCTTCAACCCGGACGAGGTGGAATGCAACACCAAGCAGGTCAAAGGGCTGGTGCTGCGCACGGAGTTTCTGAAGAAAGCGTAAGCGGCTTTATGACTATCCGGGCGTCCGGCCATGCCGATATCGCGGCCATACAGGCAGTCTATGACGCAGCCATAGCGCATCAGCGCGCCCGTGGCCTGCATGTCTGGGAGGGCGTCGATGCCGAGGCACTGGCCAAGGAAGTCGCAGAAGGCACGCATTACGGGCTGTGGAAAGACGGCACCCTCTGCGCCGTGTTCGGTATATGTTATCACGACCCGATCATCTGGGACGAGCTGGAACAGGGCGACGCCCTCTACCTCCACCGCATCGCTATCATCCCGGACTATATGGGGAAAGGCCTGTTCGGAGAGATTGTCGCATGGTCAGCCGCCCATGCGCGCCAGCATCACCGCACCCGTCTGCGCATGGATACCTGGGCGATCAATACCAAGATCGTGAGTTATTATGAAAATCGCGGGTTTCGCACCATTGGCCAGAAACTCACCCCGGCGCATCCCGACCTGCCGAAACAGAACCATGACCTGCTGGTCACCCTGCTGGAAATGACGCTGGAAGAATAACCCTACACCGATGGCGGCATGGACTGGTGATGGGCTTTGAAGCCTTGCACTTCGATGAACACGCGCGTCACATCCGGGAATTGCTGCATCAGCTCTTTTTCAATCGCCGTGGTCGTCGCCTCAATCTCGCGTGCCTCGGTATCGTTTTTGAAGTCCAGACTGATATTGGCGAGAATATCGTGCGGCCCCAGATGGATGGTCAGCACCTCATTGATATGCAGGATATTCTTCTGTTTGACGATGATCTCGCGGATGGCGGCACGCACATCCGGGTGTGCCCCCTCACCGATCAGTAAGCCCTTGCATTCATAAGTCAGCAATCCGGCGGTGACCGCCAGAATGCAGCCGATGACGACCGAAGCGATGCCGTCCGCCAGCACCATGCCCAGTTGATCGGCGCACAGCACCCCGATAAACGCCACAATCAGGCCAAGCACGGCGGCGGTATCTTCAAA
>JAUIJX010000121.1 GCA_030430795.1 Alphaproteobacteria bacterium
TTTACCGAACGCCACCACACGCCTTGGGGTGCAGCCTTGAATTTCGATGGGAAGGACAGTGAAACGGTGCGCCAGTTTTTTATCCACAATGCGCTTTATTGGCTGGAGGAATATAATCTTGATGGACTACGGCTGGATGCGGTACATGCCATTATAGACGATTCTTCTCCCGATATTCTGGAAGAGTTGGCCGAAGCCGTAAAACAGGGGCCTGGCCGAGATCGTTATGTGCATCTGGTACTGGAAAACGATCAAAATGCCGCGCATTATCTTAATCGAAACGAATCGGGCAGCTCCCGGCAGTATGTGGCGCAATGGAACGACGATATGCATCATGCCATGCATATTCTGCTCACAGCTGAACGCGGCGGTTATTATGCCGACTACGCCAATCGACCCGTTTGGTATCTGGGGCGCTGCCTGACGGAAGGATTCGGTTATCAGGGAGAACCTTCTCCTTACCGGGACGATGCAGTTCGCGGCGAACCCAGCCGGACATTGCCACTCACTGCCTTTGTCTCTTTTCTGCAGAATCATGACCAGGTCGGCAACCGTGCATTTGGTGAACGCATCAGTTCCCTGATTGATGCGGACGCATTACGCGCGATGGTGGCTGTCGTGTTGTTGGCGCCCTCACCACCTTTGCTGTTTATGGGAGAGGAATTTGCGGCTGAACAGCCGTTTCTTTTTTTTTGTGACTTTAATGACGACTTGGCAGTCGCTGTTACCGAGGGACGCCGCCGGGAGTTCGCGCGTTTTGAGCAATTTGCTGATCCCAAGGTAAGAGAAACTATTCCCGATCCCAATGCGCAGGATACCTTTGAACGCAGCAAGCTGGATTGGAACGATGTACGGACGTCATTGCATAACGACTGGCTTGAATTTTATCGGCACCTGCTCACGCTCCGGCATAATCGAATTATGCCGCTGTTATCCGGTATACAGGGAAATACGGCAGCATTTGTCCAGCTGGGAGAAGCCAGTTTACGGGTGCAATGGCGTCTCGGCAGCGGATCTGTACTGATTCTTTTGGCCAATTTGGGTGAAACACCTGTTCAATATACAGAAGCAGCCTTAACAACTACTGGTAATACCTTGTTTACGTTTCCAGCCAGTCTGCCGGATGAACTGGCAACGAATCGATTACCTGCCTGGTCAGCGGGGTGGTTTCTTCAAGGAGAATCCGCATGAAGCGTCATTCACTGCTCGAACGGTTATGCGCACATTATCAAATTGCCGGTGAATATCAGGACATTTGGGGTAAGCATCATCCGGTATCGAAAAATACCAAACACGCGTTACTCTCCGCCATGGGCGTGGCCACAAAAAATGACAAGGCTATGGAGAATGCGTTGGTTCAGGTTGAGATGGATGACTTTTGCCGTGCGCTGCCACCTGTTCAGGTAGTACGAAACGATGTGGTCTGCGTTCAGATTGAAATAGGTATCCCCGAAAAGCAAGCCGGTCACCGGTTCCGCTGGAAGCTGATATACGAGAATAACGATTCAAGGGATGGAGAGTTTCGTATAGCGGAGCTTGAATTGCTCGCTCAGCAGGTGGTTAAGGAAGAAAACTGGCAACGATATTTGCTGGTATTAGCGGAAGTTCCTGACTTAGGCTACCATAGCTTCGAACTGTATGATCTTGGTCAGCCGGATGCGCAGCCAGCCACTATGTCGCTCATTGTGGTGCCTTGTACCTGTTATCAACCGGAAGCGATTCGTAATGACGGGCGGGTATGGGGTTTTGCTGTTCAGCTTTACGCTGTGCGTTCTTCACGCAACTGGGGAATCGGCGACTTTACGGATCTGGTGCGGATGCTAGAGTTTTCGGCGCAGGCAGGAGCCGGTCTGATAGGCTTGAATCCACTGCATGCTTTGTTTCCTCATAATCCCGAGCATGCAAGTCCATACAGTCCTTCCAGCCGTTTGTTTTTGAATTGTTTATACTTGGATATAGAAGTCATACCGGATTTAGCTGAATGTTCCGAAGCGCGGCAATATATTTCCGACGAGGCTTTTCAAGCGCAGTTGCGCGCTCTGCGAGCGGCTGAACTGGTAGATTATGTGGGTGTCGCCCAGACAAAAATGCCCGTACTGAATATTCTGTATAACCATTTTCGAAACTATCATCTGAATGCCGACAGTGAATACGCTGGTGCATTTCACCATTTTCGAGAGGAGCATGGTATAGCGCTACATCGACATGCATTGCATGAAGCGTTGCAAGAATGGTTGCATCGTCAGAGTCCTGATGTATGGGGATGGCCGGTCTGGCCTGAGCCTTATCGCCATCCTGAGTCCGAGGCCGTGGCTGTTTTTGCAGCTGAAAATGAAGCGCGTGTCACTTTCTTTGAATATCTGCAGTGGCAAGCGCATAGACAGCTTTACGCGGCCGGCCAGCGTGCCTATGAACTTGGGCTAGATGTCGGTTTGTACCAGGATCTTGCTGTCAGTGTAGATGTTGGCGGTGCAGAAGCCTGGTCCAATCAGGATATTTATGCTTTGCAGGCGCACATTGGTTCACCGCCGGATGATTTTAATCTGAAGGGACAAGATTGGGGGCTGCCGCCGTGGAGCCCGAAGCAGTTACGCGAGCAGGCCTATGCACCTTTTATTGCGACCTTGAGACAAAACATGCGTGCTGCCGGAGCCTTGCGCATAGATCATGTCATGGCATTAAGAAGGCTGCTTTGGGTGCCATCAGGGAAATCGCCGGTAGATGGCGCTTATGTGCATTATCCTTTCGAAGATTTGCTGGGTATCCTGGCGTTGGAAAGTCAGCGCAATTTATGTTTGGTGATTGGCGAAGACCTTGGAACGGTGCCCGATGACGTCCGCGAAGCTTTGTATCCGCTGGGCGTGCTTTCATATCGGCTGTTTTATTTCGAGAAGACAGTTGACGGCAGGTTTAAATCACCGAATGATTTTGAGCCGCAGGCGCTGGTGGCGGTAACGACACATGATTTGCCGACCCTGGCCGGTTACTGGCTGGGACTGGATTTAGAATTACGCAAGCATCTGGATTTATTTCCCAATGCCGGGCTTCGTGAGCACCAGATTATCGAGCGTGCCGAAAATCGTGCGCGCTTGTTAATAGCGCTGGAACGGGAGAATCTATTGCCCGCCGGTATCAATACACAGCCAGTAACCGTTCCGGAAATGACCACGGAATTTGCCATAGCCATCCATCGGTATCTTGCCAGAACACCTTCTCAAGTAATGATTACACAGATGGAAGATATCCTTGGTCAGGTGGAACAGATCAATTTACCCGGTACCATTGATCAATATCCTAACTGGCGTCGCAAACTGCCACTGGATCTGGAGTTATGGGAAGAAGATTTACGGGTGATTGCTTTCGGCAATGCTTTGCGGGGTGAACGTGGCGGTGCGGTGAAAGTATTGCCGGAAACACATCCGTACCAAATATCATCAATGAAGGCCGTTATTCCGCGCAGTACCTATCGATGGCAATTTCATCAGGGGTTCACGTTCGAACAGGGTACGGCACTTGTTTCCTATCTGGATCAGTTGGGAATTAGTCACTGCTATGCTTCACCTTGTTTGCAGGCGCGTCCTGCCAGCAGTCATGGCTATGACATTATCGATCACAACAGAATGAACATGGAGCTGGGCGGTGAAGATGCTTTTATGAGATTCACTGATGCGTTGGAAAAACATCATGTGGGATTGATTCTGGATATTGTTCCAAATCATATGGGTGTCATGGGAAGCGATAATGCTTGGTGGCTGGATGTTTTGGAGAACGGGCCGGCATCGGTTTATGCGACGTTTTTTGATATCGATTGGGATTCGTTGAAGGATACACTACGCGGCAAGGTATTGGTGCCCATACTGGGTGATCATTACGGCAATGTGCTGGATCAAGGCGACCTGAAGTTGGCATTTGATAGCGAGCGCGGGATGTTCTATATTCGCTATTACGAGCATATGTTTCCTATTGATCCACAGGAATATCCCCGCATTCTGACACTGAATATCAGTCAATTAGAAGCCCGCCTGGACGATGAAAACTTGCATCTGATGGAGTTTCGATCGCTCATTACCGCCTTCGGCAATTTGCCACAACGCTCGGAAACCGGCACGGCACGCATTGCAGAGCGTACCAGAGACAAAGAAGTGCACAAAGCTACTTTGGCGCGCCTGAATCACGATGCCAACATTGCACGGTTTGTCGATGAAAATCTGCGTGAGTTTAATGACCATGCTGATGTCGGATTACTGCATGAATTGATGGATTGCCAGGCTTGGCGCCTGGCCTCCTGGCGCGTAGCTTCAGATGAGGTCAATTACAGGCGGTTTTTTGATATCAATGATTTGGCCGCGCTGCGCATGGAAAATCCACAGGTTTTCGAGGCCACCCATAAATATGTACTGGAACTGATCGCTAAAAAAAAGGTTCAGGGGCTTCGCATTGATCATCCTGATGGTCTATATAATCCGGCCGCTTATTTTCGCTTGCTGCAAGCACAGGTGGCTGCACCGCAAAAAATGCGGGTTGCTGAACAATATCATCAAATAATCGGCGAGACGCCTTCAGCATCAGCGCAAATGAAGCCGATTTATCTGTTTGTAGAAAAAATTCTCGCCAGATATGAGCGGTTACGCGATGACTGGGCCGTGCATGGTACGACCGGTTATGACTTTACCAATTTGCTGAATGGATTGTTTGTTGATGCTGCAGCAGAAAGCAAAATGGATCGAATTTACCGTGAATTTATTGGCTACAGCATCAATCTGGAGGCGCTTGTATATGATTGTAAAAAGTTGATCATACATACCGCTTTGGCCAGTGAACTCAATGTGTTGGCTCTGCAACTCAGCCGCATTGCAGAACTGGATCGTCATACGCGAGACTTTACGCTGAATAGTCTGCGCGAGGTTTTGAGTCAGATAGTGGCATGCTTTCCTGTATATCGTACCTATGTGCAACCGAAACATAGCAGTGAGGAAGACCGGCGTTATGTGGATTGGGCAGTTAATGTCAGCAAGAAACGTGCCGCCGCTTCCGACAATTCTGTGTATGATTTTGTACGTGAAGTATTGTTGATCGATATTGCAGAAGGCAAGCAAGCGGGTTACCAGAAAAAGGTAATCAACTTTGCCAGAAAATTTCAACAATATACCGGCCCGGTGATGGCTAAAGGTCTGGAAGACACCGTTTTTTACCGCTATAATCGCTTACTTTCTCTGAATGAGGTGGGAGGAGAGCCCGACAAGTTCGGTGTCTCCGTTTCCGCGTTT
>JAUIJX010000122.1 GCA_030430795.1 Alphaproteobacteria bacterium
CCCGCCGACACCCCAGCCCAGCACGCCAAGGCCGTTGACCATCGTAGTGTGGCTGTCCGTACCCACCAGCGTGTCCGGGTAGGCAACGGTCTCGCCATTCTCATCTTTCGTCCACACGACCTGTGCCAGATATTCCAGATTCACCTGGTGGCAGATGCCGGTGCCCGGTGGCACCACGCGGAAGTTATTGAAGGCGGTTTGCCCCCAGCGCAGGAAGGCATAGCGTTCCTGATTGCGCTGCATTTCAATGGCCACATTTTCTTCAAACGCCGACTCCGAGGCGTATTTGTCCACCATCACCGAGTGATCGATCACCAGATCCACCGGGCAAAGCGGGTTAATCACTTCCGGCTTGCCGGATTCCTTAGCGGCGGCATCGCGCATCGCAGCCAGATCAACCACGGCGGGAACGCCGGTGAAATCCTGCATCAGCACGCGCGCAGGGCGGTAGGCAATCTCACGCTGATTGCCAGCTTTCTCCAGCCAGACCTTAAACGCCTCGATATCTTCTTTCACCACCGACTGACCGTCTTCAAAACGCAGCAGGTTCTCAAACAGAATCTTGAGCGAGAAGGGCATCTTTTTGAGGTCAAGGCCCAATGCTTCCGCTGCTTTCGGCAGAGAATAATAGGTGTAGCTGCTGCCGCCGGCGCTCAGGGTGGATTTCGCGTTGAAGCTATTCATGGTGGACATGTCAGATTCCTTTCAGGATGGCGTGTAACCGATATGACTTAATAAAAGCGTTTGATTCAAGAGAATTCTCATGTACTCATCCTATACGTGAATAGAGTTAAAACTTTGCTAATGTGTTGAGATGAAAGAAAAGCTGTCGCCCATGCTCTCCTGTGAAGGACTGGAAGTGTCTCGTGGCGGGAAAACACTGTTTTCAGGGCTTGGCTTTACCGTTCTGGAACAGGCAACATTGCTGGTGTTGGGGGCAAACGGGTCAGGAAAATCATCGCTATTACGCGCACTGGCGCTGCTGATGCCACATGATGTTGGTCGGATAGACTGGCTGGGTGCGCCGGTCACTTCCCCGCAGGATTATGAAAACGAGCTTCTCTATATCGGGCACAAGGATTGCCTGAAATTGCAGGATACGGTGCATGACAATATTGCGTTTTGGGCGAAACTCTCCGGCGCCCCGATGCTGATTGACGCGGCGATTGAGTTCTGGGGACTGGCACCTTATCTGCAACTGCCGTGCGAGCAACTATCCGCCGGGTGGAAAAAACGCGTGTCGCTGGCGCGCCTGCTGACTATGCCTGCGCATCTGTGGTTGCTGGACGAACCGGCCACCCATCTCGATGATGAAGGTGTGCACCTGCTGGGTGGGCTGATTGAAAGCCGCACCCGTCAGGACGGCGCGGTGATCATGACCACCCACCATATGCCGCAGGGGTTGCTGAGTAATGAGAATAACGTCTCGGCGCTGCATCTGGCTGACTTCGTGCCGGTCATGGAGGCGGCATAGCCATGTGGTGGACCATCTTTAGCCGCGAAATCGCGCTCTATCTTCGTTCCTTTGGAGAAATCCTCAGTATGCTGGTACTCTACGTGATGACCGTGACATTTTACGTGATGGCGCAGCCGCATGGCACAGCGCCGTCTGGTGCGATACTATGGGTCGGGGCGCTGCTGGTGCTGGCGCTCAGCTATCACCGTATGTATGAACGTGATCTGGAAGACGGTACGCTGGATCAGTGGGCAATGATGCCGTTACTACCGGAATGGCTGGTGCTGGCGAAATGCCTCGCGCACTGGCTGATGACGGCGCTGCCGTTGCTTATCATTAGTCCGCTGCTGATGTTGTTCCTCAACTACCCGGACACGCAAATGTTGCCGATGATCGTCCTGCTCTCAATCGGCTCTTGGTGTCTGGTGCTGCTGGGCAGTGTCGCCGGTGCTGCCGGGCTGGCTTTCCGTCCACGGCAACTGGTCTCGGTGACATTGGTGTTGCCACTGGCGTTGCCGGTGCTGGTTTTCGGGGCAATGGCCTCCGCCAAGCCTCTGACATTGGCGGGCGGCAACCCGGAATTATTGATCGTTAGCATCTATGGTCTGGTTGTTTTTCCGGCCTCCATCGCCGTTAGTGCGGCACTTTTACGTATTTTACGTGAACACAATTCTTGATTATTGCGTGTGTTGCTAGTAGTCTGGCACAACTAAATAGTGTTCAGAAGTTGTATGAAAATCTCCAAAACAATTGCTAACGCCTATTTTGAAACATTTTCCCGAGCGTTTGTGTTTCTCTCCGTGGAAGTGGAAACAGGTGGTGCGCCGGATATAATCGTACAGGAATGTAATGATGTGTTTGCCGGTGTCTTTAATGCCAGTAAGACACAGCTCATTGGCACCAGCTTCAGTGAGTTTCTGAGTAATGAAAGCTACGGCGCGGCGTTGCAGCAGCTCTATCTGGCGATTAAACTGTCAGAACCTGCGGAATGCGAACTGATGATGCAGGATAACCGCGGCGGTAAACATATGATGCAGGTGGAAGCGTTTCCAATTGACGACGATGGCAAAGAAGAGGCCTCTCAGCGCAAAAGCCTGTGGTGTCTGGTGCTGAAGGAAATTCCGAAGCACAAACTGATCTCTGACGCGGCGCTTTTGGAAGATGCCGGTGCCGTCATGGAAATGTCGGAAGGCTAAGCGGCGAGCAACCCGTCCAGCTTTCCTTGTTGATCCAGCGCATATAAATCATCACAGCCGCCAATATGCTCGCCATTGATGAAAATCTGCGGCACAGTACGCTGGCCGCCAGCACGTTCAATCATGGCCTCACGCTTGGCGGTGTCTCCGGCGACATCAATCTCCTCCCAGCTTACGCCTTTGGACTGCAGCAGTGACTTAGCGCGCACGCAGTAAGGGCAGGTGGGGGTTGTGTAGATGATGATCTCAGACATGGAAGCCTCCTAAAAATCAGGGTCGTCGTAATAAACCGGTGGGCGGAACCCGCGCACGCGGTCAGAAAGTAATGGCCGGAAAGACGGGCGTGATTTCATCAGCGCATACCATTCTTTGGCGCGTGGTGCGTGATCCCACGGCACATCACCCAGATAATCCAGTACGGAGAGATGCGCGGCTGCGGCAATATCCGCAACAGAGAAAAATTCTCCCGCCAGCCAGCTACGCTCGGACGTCAGATGCGCGATATAATCGAGATGGTAACTGATATAGCGCTTGCACTGACGCAGGATATCGGAATCGGGCTGCCCGTGATCCATCAGGCGCCGAAACACTTTCTCGAACAGGATGTCCTGCGAGACTTCCTGATAGAATTTCACGTCAAACCAGTTAATCAGGCGGCGGATCTCGGCGCGCTCGCCGATGGTCTTGCCGATCAGCGGATAGTCTTCATACGCTTCTTCCAGATATTCGGAAATGGCGTAGCTGCCGGACAGGATCAGCCCGTTTTCATCCACCATCACCGGCACTTCGCCAGCAGGATTGAGCTTGAAGAAGGCTTTGCGGCGCTCCCATACCGGCTCATCCACCAACTCAAACGGTAGCTGCTTTTCTTTCAGCTGGATGCGTACCTTGCGGCAAAAAGGCGAGAGGTGGGTGTGGTAGAGTTTACGCATAACCTAGGATGCCAGCCTCTCCTGCGGTTGATGCTTCTTAAATCGCTGAAGGTAGGATGGAACGACGGTATCAATCCCGGTTGGCCGGATGCCAAGATCAGCGAAGGTGAGGGCGTCGTTGCCCACCACGTTATCATAGTGTAATAGCCGGATTTGATCGCGTGTCAGAATAGGGGTAGGCAGGAATTCCCAGAAGAACGCTTTCATGCTCGCCAGTGCGAATGGCAGGTTCATCAACATGGCATGTCGCCCGGTTGCTTCCAGAATAAATGACAGAATATCTTTGAAGGAGAGTGTCTCCGGACCGCCCAGCTCATAAATCTTTCCGATCGTTGCCGGGTCGTCCACGGCTTGGGCAATGGCGCGCGCGACATCCGCGACATAGACGGGTTGAAACAGCGTATGCCCGCCGCCGATCAGTGGCAAGATTGGAGAGAAAGTTGCCATCCATGCGAATTTATTGAAGAAGTCATCCTCCGGGCCGAACATCACCCCTGGGCGGATGATGGTGGTGTCGGGGAAGGCGGCGACAGCGGCTTTCTCGCCCAGCAGTTTGGTGCGTGCGTATTTGGATGTGATGGCTTTCTCCACGCCGAGGCTGGAGACTTGTACAAAGCGGGCTGCCCCGCATGCTGTGGCCATCTGCGCCAGCTTTTCGGGCCCTTGCGCATGCAACAGCGCGAAATTCTGCTTGCGGCGCTCAAACAAGACCCCTACCAGATTCACCACCGCATAGGAGTTGGCCAGTTTGCCTTCCAGTGTCTCCGGGCGCGACAGATCGGCGGATTCAATCACGATCTGCCCGACATCGCCAAATGTCTTAATCTCCGTATGTGCCTCGACATCTCGTGCCAGCACCCGGATGATATACCCGCGTTCCGCCAGTTCACGGATTACATAGCGGCCAAGGAAACCAGTGCCCCCGACGACAGTCACAATACGGTCAGCCATAAATACGCTCAATTTTGATTGCTGATGGGGGCTGAATATAAAACCTTCTCACCGCTCATGACAAATAAATTGTTCCATCTAAAATGATTGACAAGCGCTAAGCGCGGTTTTAAGAATGCCCCACCTTTTCTCGTGTGCCCAGGTGGCGGAATTGGTAGACGCGCTAGCTTCAGGTGCTAGTTCTCTTCGGGGAGTGGAGGTTCAAGTCCTCTCCTGGGCACCATTCTCAAGCATATTCTTCTGTCCCGGACTCTAAATACTCCGCATGCCTGCTGGACATGGCACGGGGATTGCGTGATGAGTTAAAGACATCAACCTTCACCCCCGACAGGAGATAGAAAATGAGTCAGAGCAGCACCGGCATATACGTAGGCGGAACGATTGGAGATGATACGTTACAAGGCTATGAAGGTGGCGATACGCTTGAAGGAGGGGAGGGTAATGATGACCTCTACGGCTTCACGGGTGATGACCTCTACATATACAATCTGGGTGATGGTGAAGACGAAATAGAAGAAATATCAAAATCAGGCGGAATGGATACCCTGATGTTTGGTGCTGGCATCACCATAGATGACCTCAGCTTCGAAAGAATTGATTTTGCACATATGGTGATTCGTATTGATGGCGGCGGAGAAATATATGTTTTTGAACAAT
>JAUIJX010000123.1 GCA_030430795.1 Alphaproteobacteria bacterium
CACCGCCATAACCATACAGCAAAATCTCATCGTCACCCGCACCGCCTTTCAGCGTGTCCGAACCATACTTACCCCCACCGATATTATCATTACCGGCTCGCCCCAACACCAAATCGTCATCTGCACCGCGTATGTTTTTCATGAAATCAGGCAGCGGGGTACCAGCAATATCGCCACTCAATGAGTCATTTCCTTTGCCGCCATCGACCAGATCATTGCCATACCCACCTGCCAACAGGTCGTTGCCACCGCGCCCGAACAGCATATCATTGCCATTGGTGCCATCGGCATACTCGTCTTTGGAGGTGCCGACGAAGAAAGGCGCCTGCTTCATAAGCGCAGGGCGGTCGTTATACTGCGTACCGTCCCAGTAAAGCGTCCCGTCATCAAACACGATTTTTTCAAACCCGACGATTTCGTAAGGCCCGCTCTCGCTTACGCCGTCTATCTGCAGAATAAAACCGGCCCCATCATAATGCATGAACTCCCCATAAATATTTCTAACCGCAAAATCCCCCGGCCCTTTCACGGTGATGGTGTAATCCGCCTGATTACCGTCCAGAACCAGCGTATCATTACCACTGCCAGCATGCGCGTATTTCCCGGTAATGCGCAATGGGTTATCACCAGCCGACTCTTCGGAGCCGGGAATAATAAGGTCATCTCCTGCATTGCCTTGTATCTCATCAGCACCTTCTCCGCCTATGAGCGTATCGTCAGTCCATCCACCGGCAATCAGATCATTGCCATCACCGCCATCGATATAGTTGGTGCCACGCCCGCCATAAAGAAAATCGCCGGTGCCAAAGCCAAAAATTTCTGAATGTTCCGCGGAATTGGGATAATTATCCCGTCCATTAAAGTAATCATAGGCATCTGTGCCAGTAAACGTCCTCACCATAACAACCCCCGTGTTCCTGTGATACTGGTGCGCCGCTTACCAAGCATAAATCATGCCAGCCTGCCTCATTGGACAGGAACGGTGTGCGAGGTCAGTAGACCGAGCCAGCCTTGAGCTACGCCCATTGCTAAGCGCAGTAGGCGCGTGCAGGGGCATTAAAATCTACACGAGCCGATGCATGACGAAGCAGGGGCGAAAAGCAGAGACAGGCTACTCGCCGTCCAGCAGGGCGATGCGCTGTTTAAGCAGCGCAATATCCTGCGCCGTCAGCGGAATATCCTCTACGCGCTGATCCCCGACCAGACTGGCCGCTTCTTTCAGCAATGCCAGCTCCGCTTCCGCCAGCTTCAGCTGCAATTGCGACAGCTTGATATACTGCGCGACCGGGGCTTCTTTGCTGCCGAACAGTTGCTGCAAATAATGCATATCCTCATCGGCGATCTGGCTGCCCTGTGCTTTGGCAGCCACCAGATCGCCGATCATCGCCAGTAATTGCTGGCACAGCCGATGATTATTACCGACCGATTCGGAAATATATTTGAACTGAGTCATAATCGAACAGAAAAACAACCATAAGAAGTTTAGAAATTCACCGAACAACTTATAGAGGAATTTTTTTGCCTATTCTTAATTAATATTAATCATATGTTAATAATTTAACCATATAAAAATGGAACAGTCTTAAGAAAAGACGCAGCCTCCATTCCAAAAGAATGCAGGCACAGACAGGAAAAACCACGTCACAGGAAGTGCCACCTGAGGAAAACGAATTTTCCACTTCCCTGCCTGAAACGCTTCAAACAGACTGCTTGAGACTACACACCAATAACAACGACAGGAAGAGACAATGGCACAGGACATGACACAGACACACACACGAGATAACAACCTATAATTGTTAATCTATATATACAATCAACTATTAATAATAGAATAGAAAAGAGTTTGTGATGGTAAAAAACACCCATGTATCAGAAGGAAACAACTTCGGCGCGTCGGCACAGCCGCAACTGGCGGACGGCCCGTATAATCCCTCACGCAACGAGCAGGCCATGTGGCGTGCCGTTATTGTACAGGCATTGATGGATGCCGCCTGCGGCAGCAAGAAGCAGGAAGCGCAACAGGCGCGCACGGAAGCACTGATCTGGTTACGCGGCAACAGCCGTGATTTCGTTACCGTCTGTCTCTATGCCGGATTTGAGCCGGAATATGTCCGCATGATGATCAAGCGCGCGCTGGAGCGTGGCTGCACCTGGCGCGCCCTCCCCGGCGAGGGCTCCCGCCCGCGTGAACGCACACGCAAAACCAGTCGCAGAGCAAGCCAGCGACGCTAAGCAATCAATAGAAAGGAAATTATTTTTGGATACCCTGATCGGACGTGGCAGAGGCATCGGGTCCTGCAGGCCGGGACACCTCGTCCGTATCCACAACATCCAACCCGTTGAGGGATGCGTGGGAAAGATTGCGCATCTCTTTCAGACTCACGCCATCGGTGACGTCGAACGTCTCTGTCTTGCCCCGGAATGTAAAGCTCAACGTGCCGGTATCGGCGATCTGCTGCATCTGTTCTTCCGTCAGATTCGCTGTTTTACCGTGCTTGGCAAATACCGCCTGCACTTCTGCCAGTGTGTCCATGTGCTCACGCGTCACATCCTGCATCTTAGCCGGCACAATAGGGGCATGCATTTCACCTTGCCGAATCTCATCGAGTAAACCGTTCACCCGGCTTGTCAGATCCGGAGCATTAAACGCTTCAAGCTTTTCATTCAGGCGCCCCCGCACTTCGGAGACATCGCGATCCGGCGGACTCTCGGCAATCAATGTGACATCCTGCTCAATACTGGTCAGCGCCAGCAAGGAATCAAAAGCGGCACGCCGTGCCACTGGATCAGGAGACCAGTCTTTCCCGGTTTCAATCTCAAACCGCTCCATCGCTTTAGCCAACGCCTCTTGTTGTTCGGCCACAACGAACCCCGGCAATGCTTCGAAAACTTTTTCCTACAGCTTAGGGTCTGTTGCCCGCATCATCGCTTCTTCATAGACGCGCTTATAGCCTTCCAGCACGCCATAAAGCTCGGATTTCAGCCCGTCAGCTTCGGGGGATTGCAAGGAATTGGTGTCATCAGCCATCGTTAGCGTGCCTTCTCTTGGTTCTCAGCTTCGGTGCGTTGTTTGGCAACCATATCGGTCATCAATGCGCTCGGTTTTTTGCCGGTACGCTCGGTCCATTCGACCTGAGAACGCAGCATATCGTTTTCTGCCCGCAGCATCTGGCGCTCAGCGGAATTACGCTCATACTGCACATCGGCTTTCTGCCCGATACTCCAGCCACAAATACTCCCCAGCAATGCGGCCACGCCCATGATACCGCCTTCTTTCAGGCCAGTGTTATAACTCAGCTTTTCGTCACGAAATACATTAGCCACCCATTTGGCGGCATTGGTCGCCGCCCAGCCGAGACCTCCCCAGCCCACGCCGGACAGAAAGGCGTGCTGCCACGGGCGCAACCCGATACGGTTGGTCTGATAGCGCTCCGGCTTATGAGGTGCTGTCTCTGTTTCTTTCGTCATGTGTTGTCATCCAACATAATAACCTATGCTGAGTATAACAGTGCCACCTGACCATACATGTGACATTTTGATGAAGATTGTCGCCTTCTAATTGTCGGAAATGCATGAAGAAGTTAATGTAGGCAGATGAGATACGCATACATATTCGGCCTCCTGATTTGCCTCGCTTCCGGCGTGGTGATTGCCGATGCGCGCGAGACGCCGTCGCCGTACCAGCGTCAGGTGTTGTTCGAAGCGATGATGCATAACGGCAAAGCCAGGGAACTCAAACCGCTAACACCGGCGCAAGACCCGGCGCCTGAGCCGGTCGCCACGGCGAATCCTACACCGCTAATGCCAACCGAGCCGCAACCGGAAGCACAAACAGATGCCATTGCCTCACCGGAAACCATTGTTCCGCAAAAACCGGCAGGCTACGAGCAACGTCAATACCGCCCGAAAGCGACCCTCCCTGCCTATTACCGCGACATCATCGCCCGCGCCAAACAGGATGATCCGGAAGCGACCTACCAGCTCGGCATGCTGTTCACGGAGAAAACCGAAGACGCGTTTTATTCGCCGGAAAAATCCTTCTACTGGTTCTCTCGCTCTGCCCGCCTCGGGCATGGCCGCGCGCAATATAACCTCGGTGTCATGTATGCCCGAGGTGTCGGCACCGCGCAAAATCTGATGGAAGCCTACGTCTGGTTTAACCTCGCTGCAGCGCAGGGCACACCAAACGCCGCCCGCGCGCGTGATAGCATCGCCGCCGACCTGCCGCGCTCAGCGGTCATCGAAGCGCAGCAACGTTCCACGGCGTATAGCAACACCATCGCGAAGAACGCTCGCGCCTACGCCAAAAAGAAATAGCGAATCACCGAACGCAGTAAGGAAAAAGAAGCGAGGCAATCTCGCTCTTCATTCCCTCTCCCCAAGAGAGAGGGTCAGGGTGAAGGGTAAAAAGAAAACTCATTGCGAAGCAATGCATCCCCTAATCCCTAACCTCTAACCCCTAGTCTCTAACCACTCCCTTCCCGTCCGTACAGAACCCACCATACTCTCTCAGCATCAGTACACGGGAAAGTTATGGCATTCTCCACACGACGCGGTCGTCCCAAAACACCGCAACCCAAAACCGATCGCGGCACCCCGGAGCTTCGCCGTCAGCGCGCCTGCGGCCACACTATCGAACCGATAGATCTCTATGCCAGAAAAGGCCTCATCACCGACGCAGAACACCGCGCCGCCCTGCATCTGCGCTGGCTGCACAGCCTCACCTTCGGCACTGGCGCGCCCACCAGTTCCTTCCCGCTACCGGACACCGCCTGCTCGCCACGCACCGACGATCCCGCCTGGCGCACCGCGCGGGAAAAGGAATACCATCGCCTCGTCGAAACATTGGTGGCGCAAGGCACTTACCGCGCCATCCGCGCCTGCTGCATGGAACATCAGCACCTCACGCTGGAGGAATTACAGTGGATGAAAATAGGATTGAAATGGATGAGTGATACACTCGGCTAGAAAGCGCTTAGACTTTCCAGAGGTCGGCGCCGCCTTTGCCTGAAATCTCATCGGCACGCGCGTCTGAAGGCGTAACCGCATCTCCATTATTCGGCTGATCTTCAGCAAGAGAAACTTGTTTCAAAAGTTCAGGGTTATCGGTGATGCCACCAAAATGGGTCTGCAGATGCTGTATGACCCGCTGTGTTGTTGCATCGCCTTCTCTGCCGACGAC
>JAUIJX010000124.1 GCA_030430795.1 Alphaproteobacteria bacterium
GGAAGGCTTTTTCAACGCTATGGAGACCCTGTATGAATATGTCTTCAAGCGTGACACGCGGATCATCATTTGCCACCACATTCACTCCAGAGCACAGCCGAATGAGGTGATGGAGCGATTCCTGTCACGCATGCGGCCGGAGACCATCTATATCCCTTCCCTACGGGAAAGACGGCAGGATGTTATCCGGCTGGCCGAAGAATGGCTGTCCTATGTGTGCCGTATACAGTCACTCGGCAGCAAGTCCTTCTCAAAACAAGCCAAAGATTTGCTCTATAATTATGACTGGCCGGGCAACGCACGTGAATTACGACGTGAGGTACTGGATGCCGCCAGCTCTTCTATCAAAGACGTCATTCAGGCCGATGAACTGCAATTAGGTGCCAGCGGCAGAGATGCCCAGAACCGTGGCGGACACATTGCCCTGCTGGATGATGACGGGGGGTTACGCAGTCTTCAGGATATTGAGAGCGAAATCATTCAGTACGCGCTGCATGAATATACCGGCTCACGTTCCGATGTCGCCCGCCGACTTGGCATCGGGCGAACCACGCTTTATCGCAAAGCACAGCTTCTCGACAGCTCCAATTAACACTCCCCGCCGCCAATTTGCGGTTTTTTCTGTTAAGATACTGTCATAATTTGGTAATATAGGTGTGGTATGGTACCTATTAGGTACGAGAATCATTTCAATGCAGGAGGCTTCCATGAAACGTTTTACCGTACCGTGTGATTTTGGTGGGCAGAAACACCCATTTCACGTCTATATCGGTGAACCGCATCCGAAGAAACACCCACTGCAGAATCAATCTTCATGGTTATCCAGTGAGCGCGGAGGCACAATCCCTCAGGACGTGATGGATAGTTTTGAGAAGCTCTTCAAAATCGCACAGGAGAATAACGTCTCGTTTGAGGATTTGTGCGTATACGCACTTGGCAACGCTTCACAGGAAGGTGGAGATGCCGGTAGTGTTGGCGCCCCTCCAAAAGCGTGACCTAACGACTGAGTGATCATGGATAATGGTTTTAATGACGTTGATGTAAACGATCCGCATAACCCATACGGGCTTGACCCCGATGAGTTTGCGCAGCTATTGCGCGACCGGTCCCGTATCAATGTCGCCCCGCAGCAAACCGCCCGCGACGCACACTTCATCAACGAAATTGGCAAATGGGTTACCCCGGAACGCAATACCTGGGAATGCTATAGCCGCACTGTGCGTGAAAGCGGCCTGCAATTCAATCCGGATCATTATGTTTTTGACAAGGCGATTGCCGATCATTTTAAAAACAGAGCGTTATTTGACCCATCCGATCGCCACTACAGAGACCTGGAACCGCTGCGGCATAACCTTGCTGTTTTACGTAATTTCGCCATTAATCATATTTATGGCGAACAGCTGGACCCCAGCGAAGCACGCGATGAAAGACGCCTGATGTATATCGTTCAGATGGGCGGAACGCTTGGTGATATCCTGAACCGGGGACAAAATCGAATTTTGCACCCGCTTGGCCTGTCCGTCTCCCCTAAAAAAGCAAATGCCGAAGGTGGCGGTGCGGCATTGCTATATGAGAAACTATTGGCCACACAAAGTCAGAACAAGTGGCTGTCGCCTTTGCGCTTCTTCCGCGACATCATGCACACGCAGCATTTCGACCGGCGCTGGAAGTTGCCTCCTATTGAACTGACACCATTCAGCGCACTGAATCTGAGTGAGCCACCACCAACCGATATGCGTTATCAGGATGAAGTGGTAATGGCCGACGCATTACCGGATGCGGCACTAGCTGGTCTTTCCAGCGGCATTGCTAATGCGACAGAGGTGGATGGCATCGGCTCCGCATTGATTGATAAAGCGATTGCCTATAACAGCGTGGAAGGTCTGAGTCAGCCCGTGAAAACACGTGCCATTGAGATTGCGCGCGACATTCTTGAGAAGCTCAAGATTCAATATCAGGCCAGTCCTGTGGCAGCCATGCTGGATACCAGCTCCAATACTTTTAGAAACACGCTGGCCGATATCCAGCACGTGATCCAGACCTATGAGACCCATTTGCCGACAGCGCAGGCGATGGACCCTACCCTGCGTAACGATCCGATGATCACTATGGCGAATGAAGCAATTGGCGTGATTGGCGCACAAATGAAATTGCAGGCGCTTGAACAAGCTGCTGCAGCAGGCAACACCGCGCAAGTGGAGTTAATCAAGGCCGAGCTGGACAGGTTGCCGGACGAATGGCTGAATGCGAATCATGATGCCGGCCAGTTGCTGAATCATCTGGAACAGGGTTTGAATATGGTGGTCGCCACCATTCATATGGCGATGGAATCCAGCATGGACGGACAGAACCAGCGCGGGCTGGCATTGGGTGAAGGGCAGTTGCGTCAGGTAGAGTTCGATGACCAGCGCAAGGAGATGCAGAGCCTTGCTTTCGATCAGGACTATCAACGGATGGCGGAAGCGCGTCGCAGCCAGCAAACACAGTTCGACAATCTGGGCACACCTTCTCACGGCAAAGGGAAAGAGCGTAGCAGTGATTCGTTATCATCCAGCTCCGGCAGCAAAGGATTCGATCAATTGCTGAATGGCTCAGACATGAACCAAATGCGCTCTTCCATGAACGCACAAACGAGCGGTAATTTCGATCCGCTGGCACCAGGAAGCATTCAGCGTACCATTGCGAAAGAAACCCATCGCGGGAAACAAGACCGTCAGCAGCAGGATCAGAAGAAACGCACCACTTCCAAGCTGGCGCATCAGCGCCTGCACGCCGCTCGTCAGGATCAGGCGGAAGACTCCACACGCCGACGCGACCGCGATCGGGGCGGACGCAGCTAACGCATCTTCATTACATTCATTAGAATCGGTTGGTGTTTACGCCAACCACCAGTCATTAACCGGACGGCGCGGGCCACATGGGCTGTCTTCAGCTCCCACACAAGGGCTCTTCAGATCTTCTCTCTTACTGCCGGTGCACCCTGTCAGTGCCACCGTAGCAGCCAGAATAATCATCGCGTATTTAAGCATGTGTTTGCTCCTTCTTCGATGCGTTTACTGTATCAAACCAAGCCTCATGCAACAAGCATGAAGTTAGCACGCTAGCCACCAGCGGTTCTTGCATTCATTTGTGTTGCACTGATCCCCCTGCTACTGCCACCGGCGCCACCAAAGTACTGGTTGATCGAGGATACATCAGCAAGTTTGATCACCCCTTGCGATATCTCGGCGGCGACCTCGGAGATAATACTAGCCATTTTCGCCCCAATATGTGCGATGATCAGGAAGATCAGCACCCGGACAATATCAATCGGGAATACTTTACAATTGCCAGAGACGCAGCCTTCCCACGTCCATTCCCCTTCATAGACTTCTCCCTCCACTTTAAAGCGCCAGTTCTGCCAGTCATACGGCGAACCGATCATCTTATCGACCTTGTTAAAGCACAAGTCTTCCGTGGTGTTCAGTAGATCATCCACCGCAGACTCAATCAATACGGCGAAGAAAGACAGGAAGGCAAACAGCAGGATCGGCTGCAAACTGAAACTGACCAGCTGGTTGATATATCCCATGAAGATGTTCTTGGTACGGTCGAACAGCACGAATGCAAAGAAGATCGGCGCCAGACCATAGAGCAGGGTTCTGACCACCATCGCGAGCAGATACACTTCGAGCGCGATCAGAATCATTTTGAATAACTGTAAGATGGACCATGCCAGCGCCAGCGCCATGATTGGTCCAAACGGACCGGTACCCAGACTGGCAATCACCATCACAAAGAATTTGGGCGAGAACACCTTACGCATGGTGCCTTCCAGCAATGCGAACGGTGCTGCCGGATCGGAGCCGATGAACGTCACCCCGTTACCACCCACACCAAACTGGCCGATCGGCGTGTTGATAAACCCTACACTTCCCGAACCAATCGCCACGAATAAGTTGATGAGATAGTTGGTGCCTCCCTCAAAGAATCGCACGACAATATCAGAGAAATAGAACCAGCCGAACGGGCTCATAATCATGAAGATGACCCCGATCTTAATCAGGC
This sequence comes from Alphaproteobacteria bacterium, assembly GCA_030430795.1. Classification (GTDB taxonomy): domain Bacteria; phylum Pseudomonadota; class Alphaproteobacteria; order Rickettsiales; family UBA998; genus JAUIJX01. The sequence goes on from JAUIJX010000124.1 coordinate 4,048, forward strand.
GGATCAAACCTTGCGCAAATGTCAGCGGCACAATACCAAACAGGAACGCAACGCCAAAGAAGGTGACAAACAGAATTAATGCTGCCCATATCGCATTGCGGTAGTTCGGCGACAAAATAATACCGTAATAGAGCCGCTCTGCCACACCATCAAGGGAGTCGGCAATCAGCGTCACGATATCCTGCAGAATGGCATCCAGCCGATTCCCCAGCATCATGTCGTAGATTGGCTGGTCAGTACAGGTATCCGCCAATGCTCCGCCCGGCCCTGCTGTTGGGTTTCCGCCGCCACCGCCGAACCCAAAGAGACCATTCAGCCCTCCTGCGATGGCGTTTCCGGCAAGATTCTGCAGGTCGTTCCCTATGACATTATTGACAATCGAGCCAACAGGCACGTTGCCGCCAGCAATATTTTGGGCAATATTCCCAACATTCTGTACATTGCCGATGATATTCTGTCCGGAACCGATAATGTCACCAGCACCGCCTGCCACGTTACCAATAGCGCCCGCGGCATTCCCAATCGCAGAAGCCGCATCATTCCCACCCGTTACCTGATTGGCTATATTGGCAGCACCTCCCGCCTGACCAGCAATGTTTTTTACCTGACCAACCCCCTGGCCCAGCTGATTTAGCGGATTCGCATAGGATATTTGCGGAATGATGATCATGGCCGCCATCAGCCACAATGCCATCATTAATCCGGACGGTCTTTTCATGCCTTGCTTTGGATTATTATATGTCATGTTTTAACCTCCAAATCCTTTCGAGAAGCCGCTAGAGAAGCCGCTCATTGCAGCCGGCACACCCCGGCTGGTAAATTCTGATGCACTTGCTTTTCCACCTACTGCTCCCGCCATACTGGAACGGGCAGAATTGATGCCACCACGCATGGCGGAATCAAACAGGAAGCCTCCACAGGCGGCGCTGGTAACGCCAGGCTCCGTCAATACCCGCTTCCGTCCATTCCAGATCGCGCTCCGGCGGGCTGTCGGAGAGCATGAACAGCCGTGCCGCGTCTGCTCCATAAGATTCCAGAAATGCATCGGGCGAGACGACATTC
>JAUIJX010000125.1 GCA_030430795.1 Alphaproteobacteria bacterium
ATCACATCCGCCACTTCCAGCGTCAGCGCCCGCGCCGACTCGTGGCTGGTATTCATTTTCCAGTTACCAATAATGTAGGTGGGTAAGTTCATGGATTCCCTCTTGATGTCACATGGCGATTTTCTAACACAATCACCCATGCCAATCCAGAAATAACACTTTTAAATCATGGAGGGGTGGTGTAGAAAACCAGCTTTAACCATAGATTAGATGGGATCAATGCTAGGTAGTTTTAGGAAAGTCGCCTCCGGTTTTTTCGCCAAGATTTTATTAGGGGCCTTGGTGCTCAGCTTTGCGCTATGGGGCATTGGCGACGTTTTTCGCAACACCAGCCCGAACGTAATCGCGCAGGTGGGTGACGAGGATATCACTCTGATGGAATACGAGCGCGAGATGCAGGCACTGCGCCGCAGCTTCCGTGACAACTATTCCCCTGAACTACTGCAAAGCCTGAACCTGCCGCAGATCAAACTGGCGGAAATGATCAACAACAAGCTGCTGGAGATCGAAGTAAAGCGCATTGGCCTGTCCGGCAGCGATGAGGATCTGATTGCGCATATCAGCAAACAGCCTGCTTTCAAAAATGCCAACGGCGAGTTCGACAAGGGCCTGTTTCACCAGATTCTCGGCAAGGTGGGGATGAATGAAGCGCAATATTATACCCAGCTGCGCCATGAACTCGCGAAAGAAGCACTGATGCAGAGTTTCGACATTGCGCCGCTGGTACCGGACGCCTTGCAACAGGCTGTGTATGCCTCCAAGTATGAGCAGCGCGAAGTGACGCTGGTGAGCATCACTGCCCCTGCCCAGAAACCATCCTATCAGAGCGATGATGGCGAGCTGAGCGCCTATTACGAAGCGCATAAGGATAAATACCGCGCGCCGGAATATCGCACCATCCGCTACATCCTGATTTCGCCGGAAGACGTGTATAGCCGCATCGATATTTCACGGCAGGAACTCTACGATTTCTACACAGAGCGCTCCAGTGAGTTTACGGCGCCGGAGCAACGCAAAGTAGAGCAATTGCTGTATCCGAACAAAGCCGATGCCGAGAATGCATACGGTATGCTGCGCAGCGGCGCGTCGTTTGAAGAAACCGCCCAAAAAATCAACCCGACCAGTGGTCAGATTGTGAGTTTAGGTTTTAAAACCAAAGACAGCCTGCCAGCTGGCAGCACGGAAATTTTCGGGCTCGACCTCAATGAATATACCTACCCGATTGAAAGCCCGTTCGGATGGCATATTTTCCGTGTCACCGAGGTTAAAGAGCAGGCGGTACAACCGTTCAACGAGGTAAAAGACCAGTTGAAGGAGGAAATGGAAGCGCAGAAAGCCGACCTTTTGCTGGTGGATATTACTGAGAATATTGAAGACGGATTGTCTGCCGGAAACTCGCTGGAAGCGATTGCTGACTCTCTCGACCTGACACTGAATATCAGCGAACCAATCAACCGCAACGGCAAGAAGAGTGACAACACCACCGTGATAAATCCGGAGCAGTTTCCATCTCTGCTGCAAAAAGCCTTTGCGCTGGAACAGGGCGACCATTCCGATCTGACGGCTGAGCCGGACGGCAGCTATTATGTGGTACAGGTAGACACCATTACGTCGGCACGCGAACGCGCCTTTGAAGAAGTGCGCGGGCTGGTAAGTGAGGATTTCCGCACCCAACAGAAACGCAAAGCACTGGAGGCCTATGCCACCAGCGTGGCGAAAGCACTGAAAGAACGCAACGGCGGCGCGCATGACGTGCTGGGTCGTTATAAGGTGCAGACCACCTACAGCACAGTGCTGGATCGCAACGGTCTGATCGACAACAGCCGTATGGAAACACTACGTCCAATGCTTTCCCGTCCACTAATCACTGAGATTTTCTCACTCAAGGAGACCAACACCAACACCGATGCGTATCCTTACAAGGACGGGTTTGTGATTGCGATTCTGGACGAGACGACCGCAGCGCCGGACAGCAACGCCTCCGATAACGGTCAGCGCTTTGCTGCCACGCTGGAGCGTTCCCTGCGTCAGGATTATCAAAACGAACTGACCGAACAATACCTGCGTCATCTGCGCAATCAATATCCGGTCACCATCAATCAGGCACTCCTCGCCAAAGCCCTTGAGCAGTAATGTCTTCCGCGCCGTTCAGCACGATCACGCCTGACGCCAAAGCGTTCAAGAAATGTTTTGCGCAGAAGAAGCCGCAGCTCGTGTGGACGCAAATCGTTGCCGATCTGGAAACGCCGGTTTCCTCCATGCTCAAGCTGATGAAAGACGGTGAGCCGTGCTTTCTGCTGGAATCGGTGGAAGGCGGCGAGACGCGCGGGCGTTATTCCATTATCGGACTCAAACCGGATTTGATCTGGCGGTGCTTCAAGCAGCGCGCCGAAATTTGCCGCGATATAGCGACACAAACCTTTGAGCCATGTGAAGATGACAGTGTCACCGCTCTCGGCAAACTGCTGGCTGATATCCAGATGGATATTCCGGACGGTCTGCCGCCGATGGCCGCCGGGCTGATCGGGTATCAGGGTTATGACATGATCAAGCTGATCGAGGATATTCCCTCCGACAATCCGGATACGATCGGTATCCCCGATGCCTGCCTGATGCGCCCCGGTATTCTGGTGATTTTTGACGGGGTGGACGGGGTGATTACTATCGTCGCGCCAGTCTGGGAAACGGGTGCAGGCAAGGCCAAGGCCGAGGACGTTTATACCGATGCCTGCCAGCGCATTCAGACCGTCATCGATACACTAGAGCAACCGCTGCCGCGCCGTCATGCTTTCCGCAATACCGAGCCGGAGGCGATCACCTTCACCTCCAATACAGAGCAGGACGCCTACCATCAGATGGTGGAGCGGGCGAAGGAATATATCCGCGCCGGAGATATTTTTCAGGTGGTGCCGTCGCAGCGTTTCTCTGCGCCGTTCGATCTGCCGCCGTTCACGCTGTATCGCTCGCTGCGTTACCTCAACCCCTCGCCGTTCCTGTTCTATCTGCACATGAACGATTTTACGCTGATCGGTTCCAGCCCGGAGATTCTGGTACGTGTGCGCGACGACACCATCACCATCCGCCCGATTGCCGGGACGCGCAAGCGCGGCAAAACGCGTGAGGAAGATCTGGCGCTGGAAGAAGATTTGCTGGCCGATCCGAAAGAGATTGCCGAGCACCTGATGCTGCTTGACCTTGGCCGTAATGATGTTGGCCGTTGCGCGGTGACTGGCAGCGTCAAGGTGACGGAAGAAATGATCGTCGAGCGCTATTCTCACGTCATGCACATCGTCTCCAATGTCGAGGGCACGCTCGATCGTGAGCGCTTCACCTGTTTCGACGCGCTGATGAGTGGCTTCCCGGCAGGCACGGTCAGCGGCGCACCAAAAATTCGCGCCATGCAGATCATCGACGAGCTGGAGCCGGTCGCCCGCAGTTTTTATGCCGGGTCGGTCGGGTATTTTGCCGCCGACGGGTCGATGGATATGTGCATCACCCTGCGCACCGGGCTGATCAAGGACAACACGCTTTACCTGCAGGCAGGCGGCGGCGTGGTCGTAGACAGCGACCCGGAAGCGGAGTATCAGGAATCCATGAACAAGGCGAAGGCGATCATGCGCGCCGCCGAGTTCGCGGTTAATTTCGCGGGGGATCAATGACCGATTTGCTGCTTATCGATAATTACGACAGCTTCACCTATAACCTGCTGCATTATCTTGGTGAGCTGGGGGCAGAGGTGCGCGTGGTGCGCAACGACCAGCTTGACCTGGAGGCACTGGCAGGTGAGGCGCCGAAAGGCATTGTGATTTCTCCCGGCCCCGGCACGCCGGACGATTCCGGCCAATGCCCGGACGTAATCCGCACGCTCGGTGAGTCCACCCCTATTCTCGGCGTCTGCCTCGGCCATCAGACCATCGCCGCCGTCTATGGTGGCAAGGTGATCCGCGCCGAAGCGCCGATGCACGGCAAGACCAGTCTGGTGCATCACACCAATACCGGCGTATTCAAAGGACTGCCCAGCCCGTTCACCGCGACGCGCTATCATTCGCTGATTGTCGAGCGCGATACCCTGCCCGGCTGCCTGAGCATCACCGCCGAGACCGATGACGGCATTATCATGGGGCTGGAGCATGAAAGTCTGCCACTGCACGGTGTGCAGTTCCACCCGGAGAGCATCGCATCCGAGCATGGGCATAACTTACTCAAAAACTTTCTGGCGATGCTGTAGCGATGGGCAGTAACGAGATACAGAATATCCTGACCGAGCTGGCCTACGGGCGTGACCTCAGTTACGAACAGGCACAACATGCCTTCCAAATTATGATGAATGGCGGCGCCACCCCGGCGCAGATGGGCGCGTTCCTGCTGGCTATGCGTCAGAAGGGTGAAACGGTGATGGAACTGACCGCCGGTGCGGAAGTGCTGCGCGCCAAGAGCGCCACGCTGAGCGCCCCTGCCGATGCCATCGACACCTGCGGCACCGGCGGCGATATGAAACATACCCTCAACATCTCCACTGCCGTTGCCATTGTGGTGGCCGGGTGCGGTGTTGATGTCGCTAAACATGGCAATCGTTCCATTTCCTCTGCTTCCGGCTCTTCGGATATCCTTGAAGAGCTGGGCGTCAACGTCAAAGCAGAGACTGCCGTTTCCGAACAAGCACTTCAGGCATGCCATCTGTGTTTTATGATGGCGCCGAAATATCACGAAGCGATGCGTCATGTCGCACCGGTGCGGCTGGAGCTTGGGTTGCGTACCATCTTCAATCTGCTGGGGCCGCTGGCCAACCCCGCCAAAGTGACGCGCCAACTCATCGGCGTGTATGACCGCAAATGGTGCGAGCCATTGGCAGAAGTGCTGAAGAATCTCGGTAGCCACCACGCATGGGTGGTGCATGGTGCGGACGGGATGGACGAGATCACCACCACCGATGAAACCTACGTCACCGAGCTGAAGGACGGCGCCATCCACAGCTTCACCGTAACGCCGGAAGAGGTTGGCCTTGAGCGCGCCGATCCAGACGCACTGAAAGGACAGGACGCCGAATATAATGCTGAGCGGCTACGAGA
>JAUIJX010000126.1 GCA_030430795.1 Alphaproteobacteria bacterium
AAGCCGGTGGGCCAACCTTTGGGAGGCAGCCGACCACGGTAGGGGCAGCGACTGGGGTGAAGTCGTAACAAGGTAGCCGTAGGGGAACCTGCGGCTGGATTACCTCCTTTCTAAGGATAAGTGCGTAACAGCTTGCTGTTATTCACATCACCTTACATATATTACACAAATGCCCGTTCCTAATCTCTTACTTGAAATACGAAAAAGCCCCGGCAGGATCATTCCTCCGGGGCTTTTTATATGTTCGTAATAACTCGCTGCTAGTTAGCTCATCTTCCCCAGCCACTTCTCATAGCGCTTCCAGTCGTCCAGACCATCGCGATAGAGCGGGCGCGTGACCTGCGTAGCGCTGGCCGTGCGGGTGAAATGTGAGGCCTCATAGAATTGTTCGCACGCCGCGTCATAGGGCAGCCCGCACCATGACAGCAGGCGGCGCAGTTGCGGCTCAAAATCTTCCACCAGCCGCTCATACTCCACATCATACATCCGCGCCGGATACAGCGCATGCCAGTATTGCATCAGATCGCGGTAACAGCCATAGGCATGCCTGAGGGAATCGAGCGAATAGGCATAATTCTGCTCCTCGACGAAATGCTGCTTATAGATGGAAAAGCAGGTCGCTTCCGGCGAGCGCTTGGCATGCAGGATCACCGCCTCGGGAAACAGCGCCTGAATCATCCCCACCAGCATGAAATTGCCGGGCAGCTTATCGACGATATAGCGCGCCTTCGGATCATGCGCCTTCAACCGCCGCAGATATTCATTGCGCAGATACCGTGCCGTCTCTTCGTCCAGCTTCTGCATGCATTGCGGATACGGCACGCCGGTCTTCCTGGCGGCCAGTACGTAGGCCACATATTGCAGATAATCGACCTCCCCGGCCCCATGCACACGCGGATGCGCGCTGAGAATCTGCTCAATCAGCGAGGTACCCGAACGCGGCATCCCGACGATAAAGATCGGCACCGGCATCACCTCATCGATCGGCGTAATCAGCCCGGAGCAGGTATTCTCCGCCGTGAAATGCGCCTTGATGGTGCGGAAATTCCCCATCACCAGCTGCGGATCATAACTGAGCGTCCGCGCCTTCATATCATTGGCCTTCTTCAGCGCGGCAAAGGACAGGGCTTCCTCGCCCGCCTTGTCATACACCCGCGCCAGCCCGAAATAAAACATCAACCGGTCTTCCAGCGGCAACGCCTGCTCGGCCGCCGCCTGCTCCGCCATCAGCGTCAACGGATCTTCCAGCCCCAGCGTCGCCACCTCGGTCAGAAAGAAGAAGAACTGCCCGCGCGTCGGATACGCTGCCAGCGCACTGCGCGCCAGCTCCTCCGCCTTGTCCTTCTGGCGCATGGCGGTATAGCAGCCGATCAGCATCGCCTCCGCCTGCGGGAAATGCGGTCAGCACATCGGCGGCTTCTTCCATCTCACCCAGATTGACATAACACCGCGCCAGCTGCGTATACGCCGGCAGATAGGCTGGCTCCTGCTCGATCAGCGCCCGGAAACAGGCAATCCCATCCCGCAGATGCCACAACGTCAGACACATACACCCCAGACTGAACAACACCGATGGCTGCCGCGGATTGGCCTCCAGCGAGCGTTGATAACTCACCGCCGCCCGATCCCAGTCATTATGCAGCAGATGCAGCATCGCAAAGAAATTGAGTGGCTCGGCCTTACGCTCCGCCGGATTATACGACGTGCGGTAATACTGCTCCCGCGCCACCAGATCGTCATCCTGTTTCAGCGCATGCATGATCTTCTGATAAATTACCGGAGTTTTATGCGCCTGACCACGTGCATTGCACGCCGCCGCCGCCATCAGATCGCGATAGTACAGCTCGAACAGGCGTTGCCACGCCACCTTGCTGGATACGTCCTCCATTGAACGCTCGGATACCATTGCGCACTCCACTGTGAAATCGTTGCAAGCTTAGCGTGTTTCACAGAAGGTGCAATGCTAATAAGGTTAATAATGGATGCCGAACGGAATGGCGGAGTCCCAATGTCTCTCTTCCGAGAAATACTCGCGGTTATACGGGATGAAAATCCCCAGATCACGGTCTGCCGCAAACGGAATTGCCCCAAAATGCCGCGCCGTATTCAGATAGCTGCGCATACGGCTGGGGCTGGCAATTTTGACCTCGTCATTGGTGAAGTAATCAATACTGAACACCGGCACTCCGGCTTCCAGCGCACGCTTAAGGAAAGCCTTGTCCTCTTTTGTCCACGGCGCCTCGGCGGAACCTCCCTCATTATGCCAGGTATCTTCCTTAAGCTGGCCTTTAATCAAAGACAGGAACGGCTCGCCGGTTTTCTCATAGGCGTAATCATACACCTCCATCCCGCCATTGATGAGGATACGAAACCCCGGCCGGATACTCTCCACATGATCGCGCATCCGCCCCACCAGATTAGCCATATCCTGAATCACGTCACGGTCGTAATGCTCCTCAAACGCGCCGAATGTATCAACCGTATCGAACATCACCCCGTCATAACCCTTCTCGATCAGCTTAGTAATGCGCGCCTTCAGAATCGCCTGCCATACCGGACTCCAATATTCCACCCGGCGTGTCGACCAGCGGTCGTTACTCTGTGCTTCCTTCGGCACATTCGTCAGCCATGATGCCGTTTGCCATTGCTCACGGAACGCATAACCATCCATCGTATCCCGGCGCGTCGGATCCACCTCCCCCACACTCAGATACGCGATCAACAACTGCCCGTAGCGCCCCTGCAGCAGCCGGATCTGTTCTGGTGTCAGCTTGGAATCATAGGGATCCACCACCGCCACCGCCGGGTTGATCTGTTTCAACGTATTCACATTGAGATGTTGCAGGTAATAAATAAACGGCACCCCGTGACGTGGCCGCACCGCTTCATTGCTCTCACTCATCGCCAGCGCACCACTGGAAAACACCAGTAGGCACATCCATGCGCATACAAGAAGACGTATCATCGGGATCAGGCAGCAGGCCGTGAATGTTGGCGCAGCAGCGCCAGAATATAAGACAGGTTCTCGATCGGCTCTTGTTCCGCCTGCACCAGCATATGGCTGACGACGTAATTGGCGAAACCGCGGCTGCCGGGCTTCACCCCTTCCTGCGTGACATCACGCACGGAGTGCAACAGCAGACGTACTGCCTTGAACATTGTCGACGGCAGGCCGGATTTGTTATAGATGGCGCGGAAGCCGAGCTTCCCTTTATCGGCAATCAGCATGCGTGCATTCTGCAGGCTGACATCAGCCAGCACCGCCAGACTCGCTTCAAAGAAATCGGTATTGCCATGACACAGCGCATTAATAATCAGCGATGCACTCAGGCGGTCGGATTCATTGAGCTGACGCACCAGACGTTCGGTTTCACTGAGATCGTTACGCAGCGTAATCAGTTCCAGCGTGCTTTGTTCGCGAGCATGGTGTGCCTGCGAAGCAATCTGCTCCTGATCAATTTGATATTCGCGCTGCAGGTAATCGGCCACATCGTCAGAGACAACGCTAATCAGTTTTTCTACAATACTGGTTGGCAGCGCCGGACGTGCGGACAGCTTCTCAGCAATCTCGCTATTCTGTTCCGCCATATCTGCCAGCGAGTGTAATGACTCGTCGGAGAAAGCCGCGCCCTTATTATCGAGCAGCGCCCCGACCACTTCCTGATTCTTGGAATCCAGTAACACGCCGGATACTTTTTCGGATACAATCTCGCGCTTGCTGACACTCAGATAGCGCCAGATTTCCCCGGAATGTTCAATAATATCAACGATGTCGTCATCATCCAGCACCTCGGACATGGTCAGTACCGGAGAGGCCACTTCTTCCACATCACGCGCCAGATCGAGGATAATATCTTTCGGGATATACGGATTGTCTTTCAGGTTATCGGCCAGCGACGCCCGGATTTTCACCGCAGAATCTTTGACCAGCAGGCGGAAAATCTGTTCTGCCAGCGTGCGCTCATTGTCGGACAATGACTCCGGCTGATAAGACCGGGACACCTTGTGCAATACATCAATCTTGGTCTCAGAGGTGGGATCTTCCAGCAAACGGGCAACGTCTTCCTGCGACAGGATGACGTCTTCAACGGAACTCTCAGTGTACGACTGCTGGGCCATAAGTTTGCTGCTTCATAATTGAGAGAAAATACGACATATTCTCAACGCTGTCATGATACCCGTTCGATACCACACGGTCAATCATCCGGCGTTGGAAATCAGCAGGACGATCCTTGCCGTCATTTGTCTCCAGAAGCGCAAAACGATACAACACTTTGATTGCCTCGCCAAAACCGGCCGGCATGGTGCTGGAATCATACAATGCGTTAAAGCCGAGTGGACCGGAATCAAGCATCAGCGCGCGTGCGTTTTCCACCGGAATATTTACCATGGAAGCCATCGCGATTTCGAAGAAACGGACTTCGCCAAGACACAGGGAACGAAGAATCATGGAGTAGTTCAGACGCTTGTTGCGCTGCATCTGTTTCACCATTTTCTCGATTTCCTGCGTCGTCATGCGAGGCGTCAGGAAACGCAGAATACTGGTTTCTCTTGCTACCTCGGTGGTCTTGTTGACCAACCCCCACGACAGGCGGTAACGGCGGGTCAGTTGCTTCTTCAGCTTGTCTGCCACCATATGGAATAATTTCTCAGTGAACTGTGGAGACAGCCCACCGCGGCATACCAGCGCCTCAACAACCGTCTGATCGCCTTTATACTGATTGACCAGCTCTTCGATATCCACATCGTCAATCTCAGCGGTCTTGTTATCCAGCAGCGACGCAATCACCTGAGAATGTTTGGTCTCAATCAGGGTACGGCTTACACGGCTGGTCAGATTCTTACGACGGCTGATCGCCATCCATTTTTCCATTTGCGAGGTCGCTTTGATGATTTCCACCAGATCGTCCTCATCCAGCACAATGGAATGCTCCAGAATACCAACAGATACATCCGGTACATCAGACGCCAGTGCTTTAATAATATCATGCGGCACATGCGCGCTATGCTTGAGTTAAT
>JAUIJX010000127.1 GCA_030430795.1 Alphaproteobacteria bacterium
CCTTCCAGCAGCGTCTTGGTATCCATGCCCAGCTCGCGCGTCACCGCCAGCGCCGCCAGCGCGTTGAGCAAATTATGCGTGCCGTGCATCGGCAATTTCAGTCCTTTAATGACATCCACCTCACCGGTCGCACGGTCGGTGCATTCCACATCGCAATATTGATTGTCGCTATCCGCCGACAGATTGACTGCCCGCACATCTGCCTGCGGACTCAGCCCGTAAGTGATGATGCGCCGGTCATGCACCTTCGCCAGCAGCGCCTGCACTTCCGGGTGATCCACACACAGCACCGCGAAACCGTAAAACGGTATATTCTGCAAAAAGGTCAGGAACGCCGCCCGCAACTGATCGAACGATCCATAGAAATCCATATGCTCCGGGTCGATATTGGTAATCACCCCGATCGTCGCCGGGATCTTGGTAAACGTCCCGTCGGACTCATCCGCCTCGACGATCATCCATTCGCCTTTGCCCACCTTGGCGTTGGTGCCGTAGGCATTAATAATCCCGCCATTGATGACCGTCGGGTTGCGCCCCGCCGCTTCAAACAGCGTCGCCGTCAGTGAGGTCGTCGTCGTCTTGCCATGCGTTCCGGCAATCGCCACCGACATCTTCAACCGCATCAGCTCCGCCAGCATCTCCGAGCGCCGCACCACCGGAATACGCCGCTGCCGTGCTTCCTGAACTTCCACGTTATCGGCTTTCACCGCCGAGGAAATTACCACCACCGCCGCCTCGTCGATATTCTCCGCCTGATGCCCGATATGCACGGTGATCCCCATCCCACGCAGCCGCTCGACATTGGCATTCTCAGTAATATCCGAGCCTTGTACTTTATAACCAAGGTTATGCAACACTTCGGCAATCCCGCTCATCCCGATCCCGCCGATGCCGACAAAATGCAGCACACCGACATCCAGTGACAGGGTTTTGCCAATCGGCAATGGTTTGAGAGGAATCATAGTCATGCGGCAATCTCTTTTGCTAGGGCGCCGTCTTCGGCAGCCGTGGATGAACGAATACCCTTACGGCGATGATAAGCCTCAACATCGGCCATCACCAGATCGGCAAGGTCGCTGGCCGCTTTCTCCCGGCCAATGGATTTCGCACTCGCCGCCGCCTTGTCGAGGCTGGCTGGCAGAGTCAGGAATGACTCCAGCCGCGCCGCCAGTGCTTCGGTGGTAAACCCGTCCTGCGGCATCAGCCACGCACCACCCGCTTCTTCCACCGCGTTGGCATTAGCGGTCTGATGATCGTCGGCAGCACTTGGATACGGCACCAGAATCGATGGCCGCCCGGCGCAGGTCACCTCGGCAATGGTCGACGCCCCGGAACGTGAAATCACCAGATGCGTACTCGCCAGCCGCGCCGGCACGTCAGCAAAGAACGGCGACAGATCGGCATTGACCCGGATTTCCTGATAGGCCGCGCGCGTCTTCTCCATATCTTCCTGACGGGTCTGCTGATCCACCCGCAGGCGCTCACGCAGATTCTCCGGCAGCAGCGCAATGGCTTTCGGCACGATCTCACTGAACACATTAGCGCCCTGACTACCGCCCATCACCAGCACCCGCATCACCCCGTCGCGGGATAATTCCGGATACGGGACATCATGCAGCGCTCGCACGGAGGAGCGCACCGGATTGCCCACCACCGTCACCTTGTCTTCGTTTTCCTTACGCATCAGCCCGGTCACAGGAAACGATGTCGCAATCCGCCCCACCCGGCTGGCCAGCACACGGTTGGCCTTACCGAGAATAGCATTCTGTTCATGGATAATCGTTGGCACCTGCACATTGCTGGCCGCCATCATCGTCGGGAAAGACGGGTAGCCGCCGAAGCCAACCACCGCATCCGGCTTCAGTTTCTTCATCAGGCTGCGCGCCTGCGCCATCCCCAGCCCGACATTCACCGCACCTTTCATCCGTTGCAGCAAATTGCGCCCCATCGTCCCCGCGCGAATCGGGTAAATGGGGATATCGCCCAGAATGCCCTTCATGCTGGCGGCGCTGTAATCGGCGAAACGGCTGTCAGTCACCAGACTCACCTTGCACCCGCGCCGGATCAGCTCTTCGGTCAGCGCCTCGGCGGGGAAGATATGCCCGCCCGTGCCCCCGGCTGCCAGTACAATATGTATTTTGTCGCTCATGGCGTTCCTTTCATTCCTTAGCTCAGACCGGCTGATAGCGATGCATCAGATGCGTCAGCTCCCCGTAGCGGCGGCGTGTCAGCCCAAGCACCATGCCCATCCCCAGCGCAACGCCGAGCATGGACGAACCTCCATAACTGAGAAATGGCAGGGTCATGCCTTTGGCAGGCAGCAGACTGACGGCCACCCCCATATTGATGACGGCCTGGATGCCAAATTGCACCAAAATCCCGGAGGCTGCAAGCAAAACAAACAGGTCGGATTCCTTCCAGACCCGGTAGAATCCGCGCAAAATGATAAATCCATACAGCAACACGATGGCGAGGCAGACCAGCGCCCCGAACTCCTCGCTGGCGACCGAGAAAATAAAATCCGTATGCGAGTCGGGTATCGACCATTTTACCACCCCTTCGCCGGGGCCACGACCGAGCAGTCCGCCACTCTCAAACGCCTGCAGGGACTTACCCACCTGATAGTTATCGCCCGATGCCGGATCGAGGAAATCATTGATCCGCTTGGCCACGTGCGGCAGCGCGTGATAGGCGCCAACCACTCCGCCGATCCCGGCTACAATCATGATAATCACCCACAGGAAAGACACTCCGGCCAGAAACAGCTGCGCCGCGAACATGCCGGAGACCGTCACCACCATGCCGAAATCCGGCTGAATAATCAGCAACCCGGCCACAATGGCATAGAGCGCCAGCGAAATTCGATAGGACGGAAAACCGACTGAGCGCCGCCCTTCCGCGAACATCCACGCGATCACTACCGCAAAACACGGCTTCAGGATTTCGGAAGGCTGCAACGACATCCCGCCGAGGTAAATCCATCGCCGCGCACCCTTGGCTTCCATTCCCAAAACCGGCAACAACACCATCAACACCAGCATCGCCAGCAACCCAATCACCGCAATACGCCGAATATCCTGTGGCGTCATCAATGACACCCCAAATAAAATAGCCGCGCCGGCAAACAGGAACACCGACTGGCGGATCACGAAGTAAAACTCATCCAGCCCAATCCGCGCTGCGACTGCCGGACTCGCCGCTGTCACCAACACGGCGCCGATCACCATCAGCACCACCAGCGCCAGCAGGTTCAGCCGGTCGACAGTCCACCACCAGCGCCCGATCTTACTGGTATTGGTTCGGTCAAATCGCATCCGCCGTGTATCGCTCATGATGCCATATCCTTTTTCTCTACTAATTCAGTGACATATTGGCGGAAGGCATCCCCCCGCGCCTCGAAATGCGGCCATTGGTCGAACGATGCCGCTGCCGGAGAAAGCAACACTACACCCGGCTTGCCCGCCGCCAGCGCCATCTCAGTCGCCGCCCGTGTCGCTTTATCCAGCGTCCCACAGGCTGTATAAGGCACATGCCCTTCCAGCGTTTCGGCAAATTCAGCTTCCGCCTGCCCGATCAGGAAGGCGTGACGAATGCGCGGGAAATACGAACCAAGGCTGCTGATCCCGCCTTCTTTCGCCTGCCCGCCGATGATCCAGTAAATCCCGTCATACGCAGCCAGTGCCCGCGCCGCTGCATCGGCATTGGTCGCCTTGCTGTCATTGACGAACACCACCCCGTCCGTTTCCGTGATCCATTCCATCCGGTGTGCCAGCCCGCCAAAAGTACTCATGGCCTTGCCGATCGCTTCGGCATCCACACCCACACTGCGGCAGGCAGCGTAGGCAACGGCGGCATTCTGCCAGTTATGCGCCCCTTTCAATCCTTTGAAGCCGCGAAGATCAAGCCTGTAGCCTTCCCCGTCCCGCCGGTCTTCCAACACTCCATCTATCACTTGAACACCATGTGAAACCGATGATTGTATCGCAATCGGAATAAATTTTGATTGCCCGACATCCAACAAACGATGGGCTATCGCATCACAATAGGCATCATCCACCCCGATCACCGCCACCTCCGCATGCGTAAAAATGCGTTCTTTTGCAGCGATATACCCCTCCATCCCGCCATGCCGGTCCAGATGGTCGGGGCTGATATTGAGCAGGCAGGCACACTCGAAAGACACCTCCGGAGACAGGTCGAGTTGATAGGAAGACATCTCCAGCACATAGATGCCATCATCACCCAGCGGCTCCAAAGCCAGTGCCGGGGTGCCGAGATTCCCTCCGACCTGCGTCAACCGCCCGGTTTCCTGCAGGATATGCCCGATCAATGCCGTCGTGGTTGACTTGCCATTGGTACCCGTCACCCCAATCGCCCGCGCCGATTTTTGTGTTATGGAAAGCAACGCCACCTCTCCCGTCACCGGGCAATTCGCCTCCTGAGCCATAGAAACAACCGGGTGTGGTGCCGGATGCGTCAGCGGCACACCGGGACTCAAAACCAATGCTTTGAGCTCTGCCCACGGCCAGTTTCCATAATTGTCTACATGCAATTTTGCATGATTTTTCAATGCCCCGCGTGCCGACACCTGATCGTCCCACGCATAAACCTCTGCCCCACCGGTCAGCAGCGATTCCACCGCCGCCAGCCCGGCCTTACCCAGGCCGAATACGGCAACGCGTTGTCCGGAATATGCAGTGACAGTGATCATCCTACCTCAGCTTCAGTGTCGACAGGCCAATCAGCGCCAGAATCGACGCAATGATCCAGAATCGAATCACGATCGTCGGCTCCTGCCAGCCCATTTTCTCAAAATGATGATGAATCGGCGCCATGCGGAACACCCGCTTGCCGGTCAGTTTGAACGACACCACCTGCACGATCACCGACACCGCCTCCAGCACGAACAGCCCGCCGATTATCGCCAGTACCAGCTCATGCTTGGTGATCACGCTGATCGCTCCGATAGACCCGCCGAATGACAAGCTGCCGGTATCGCCCATGAACACCATCGCCGGT
>JAUIJX010000128.1 GCA_030430795.1 Alphaproteobacteria bacterium
TGCTTTTCCTTCATGCGCTCGATATAATCATCGAGCCCGGTCAGATTGTCAGAGTCGGTGCTGTGGAAACGGCAGACCTCCAGAATCTTTTCCTTATTCGTCGTCGCCTCACACAATCCTTCTTTCAGCACGGCGCCGAAATTCTCCCAGAACGCGGCGTAGCCTTCCGCGTCCTTGGCGGCTTTCTTCTTCAACTCGGATAGCACCTTGTTGCTGATACTGTCGCTGATCTTGCGCAGAATCGGATTATCCTGCAGCGTCTCACGGCTGATATTCAGCGGCAAATCCTGTGAGTCAATCACCCCGCGCAGGAATCGCATATGCGCCGGAATCAGATCGACATTCTCTTCCGTGATAAACACGCGCTTCACATAGAGCTTCACGCGACGGCGACGCTCCGGGTGAAACAGGTCGAACGGCTTGATGCTCGGAATGAATAAGAGATTGGTATATTCAATCACCCCTTCCGCTTTGTTATGCAGCACCATCCACGGCTCATCCGGTGAATGCGACACATGGTGATAAAATTCCTGATACTGCTCATCGCTGATCTCGGACTTCGGACGCACCCACAGCGCTGATCCCTCGTTAATGGCTTCTTCGCCTTCTTCCGTTTGCTGATAAATCGGGAAGCTGATATGATCCGAATAGGTATTCACGATATGCCGCACACGGAACTTATCGGTATATTCCTTGGAGTCGTCGCGCAGATAAAGAATAATCGTCGTCCCGCGCGGCTGCTCACCTTCCGCCACTTTCACGGTAAACTCGCCCTGCCCGTCGGATTCCCAGATATAACCTTCTGCCTCACCGGCTTTGCGCGTATGTACTTCCACCTTATCCGCCACCATGAAGGAGGAATAAAACCCGACCCCGAACTGCCCGATCAGCGATGCGTCTTTCTTGCTGTCGCCGGACAGGTTATTGAAAAACTCCATCGTGCCTGAGCGTGCGATCGTCCCCAGACTTTCAATCAGGTCGTCGCGGTTCATCCCCACCCCGTTATCGGTAATGCTCAGCGTATTGGCCTGCTCGTCACTGCTGAGGGTAATCTTCAGCTCAGCATCACCTTCCATCAGGTTGTTATCGGTCAGCGCCATATAGCGCAATTTGTCACACGCATCCGATGCGTTGGAAATCAGCTCGCGTAGAAAAATATCCTTATTCGTATAGAGCGAGTGGATCATTAGATGCAGCACCTTGCTGATCTCCGCTGCAAATGCGATAGGTTGATCACCCACCGGGGTCGTGTCTTTCTTTTTTTGTGCTTTCGCCATCGGTTGCCTCTCCTGCAATCATGCGTGTTATCTATTGTATTAGTTCATATGGGAAAACCTGCCATGATTTCAAGATGGGATACGTCATTCCTCATACTTTGAAACCATTGATAAAAAATGCTATACTAGGGCGTACGTCCTGTTCGGACGGCACCCGTATCAATCAACAAATGAACATCTATATGAAACATATTGTCTTTTTGCTTTTTCTGTGCCTGTCCACTGTGCTGCTAGGCACTGCTTATCCTGAACCGGCCGCTGCCGAAAAACTGGACCCGCAAAAAGAACTGGCCTACCGCGTTCGCTTCGGTGGCCCGTCCGATGTTGAATATTTGATTGGCAAAGGTGCTGACCCGAACGGTGTGAATGAATATGGCGTACCGCTGGTCTCTGTCGCCGCCGCCCGTACCGATGGTCAGGCCGTACCGATTCTGGAAAGGCTGGTCGAAGGTGGCGCTGATCTCAATCAGGGCGGCCCGTCCCGCCAATACCCGATCATCCTCGCCGCCCGTAACGGAGACATAGAACTGACCGAATACCTGCTGGATGAAGCCGTGGATACGAATGTCCATGATAAGAACGGCATCACCCCGGCGGAAATCGCTCGCTATAACGGACATGACGAGGTCGCTGCCTTACTGGCGGAACTGGAAATCAAACACGCCGAGGCGCTGGAGAAGATGACCAGCCCGGAACGCTACCGCGAACTGATGCATGCCCTCGCCTTTGAATACTGCGCCACGCAGTACACGCATTACTATTTCAAATCCGGTCAGGATACCTTCAGCGAAGACTATATGCAGAGCAAAAAGGACATCCACTTAGGCAAGATTTCCACCATCTCCAACGACCTCTACCAGATATTCCAGGTCAAGCTGGAGGACATGTATAAGATTCGCGACTACGCTTTTAAGAAAATCTACGACCAGATGGAAGAGCTGATCTCCAACCGTAACCGTCGCAAGCACGGCATCGGCAAACCGGAAGACCTGGAGAAACGTTGCACTACCATTGCCGATGAATGGATGGAGATGCAGGACGCCGCAGAGGCCAAACGCAAAAACATCGAAGCCAAGCGCAAGAACCAGCAGATTCTGAATCAGTATTAGGGAACGTTATCCCTGCTGCGCCCGGTGCAGCATCAGATGATCGGCCAGCACACACGCCATCATCGCTTCACCCACAGGCACCGCGCGAATACCCACGCATGGGTCATGCCGCCCTTTAGTCTGAATGGTCGTATTGTTACCGTCTGTATCAATCGTATTTACTTCATGCAGGATCGAGCTGGTCGGCTTCACCACGAAACGCACCACCACCGGCTGCCCGGATGAAATCCCGCCAAGAATCCCTCCGGCATGATTGTTGGAGAAAAGCACTTCTCCGTTTTCCATCCGCATCTCGTCGGCATTCTCTTCACCGCGCAGTGCCGCCGCCGCAAATCCTTCACCGATTTCGACGCCCTTCACCGCATTGATACTCATCATCGCAGCCGCCAGATCGGAATCCAGTTTTGCATAGACCGGCGCACCAAGCCCAACCGGGACTCCATCGGCGATGACCTCGATCACCGCACCCACTGACGAACCATCTTTACGAATCGCACTCAGATAGTTTTCCCATGATGCCACGGTTTCCGCATCCGGACAGAAAAACGGGTTGCAATCCACCTGCTCCCAGTCCCAACGCGCGCGGTCGATCAGTTGGTCACCCATCTGTACCAGCGCTCCGCGCACCTGCATTCCTTCTGCGGCAATCACCTTCCGCGCAATCGCTCCGGCGGCCACCCGCATTGCTGTCTCGCGCGCACTGGAACGCCCACCGCCGCGATAATCGCGAATGCCATATTTCGTGAAGTAGGTATAATCCGCATGCGCCGGACGGAATTTATCTTTGATATCGCCATAATCCTTTGAGCGCTGATCTTCGTTATGAATAATCAGTGAAATCGGCGTCCCGGTCGTCTTGCCCTCAAACACGCCGGAGAGGATTTTTACCGTATCGCTTTCCTTACGCTGCGTCGTGAATTTAGACTGTGCCGGTCGACGTTTATCGAGATATTGCTGAATATCCGCCTCGCTCAGCGCAATATTGGACGGCACCCCGTCCACCACGCACCCGATCGCTTCCCCGTGGCTCTCCCCCCACGTGGTAAATCGAAACACTCGGCCAAACGTATTGTAACTCATTCCTTATCTCTATCTCAGATTGCCGCAACATAGCAAGAAATAGCGTTATTGCTTGCTTTCACACATAAATAATTTACGTTTTGTGTCATGACAGAACATAACCAGATATTCATAGGCACATTCATACAGGGTATTCATCGCCCGTCACGAAAGCTCTCACCCCCTTCAACACCTGATGAAGAAGAACTAAAAACCAAACTGGTACATGCTGAAGGGGTATTTGCAGGGATGTTATACAAAAAGCATACGGAAGCGGAGTTTAGAGAGCAGGACTTCTTCGATCAGACAAAGCAAGAGGTCAGCGACTGCTGCGATAGAGTGAACGAAACATGGTCATCAACTCCCGGTATTGGCAACGGCATCATGGAAACCAGAGAAATGGAATGTAGCGCTCAAGCAATACTGAGTGGAAAATCAGCCCGCAGCCGATAAAATCAGCCCGCTGTCGCGATATCCGGCGCATCGACGCGCTTCATGCCGACCACGTGATACCCGCCATCTACATGCAGGATTTCTCCGGTCGTGCCTTTGCCGAGATCGGACAGAAGAAACAGCCCTGCACCACCCACATCGCTGATGGTGGTGTTACGCTGCAACGGCGCATTTAACTCGTTCCATTTCAGGATATAGCGGAAATCACCGATCCCGCTGGCTGCCAACGTCTTGATCGGCCCGGCGGAAATCGCATTCACCCGGATATTATATTCCCCGAGATCAACCGCCAGATAGCTCACGCTTGCTTCCAGTGCCGCTTTAGCCACACCCATCACGTTATAATGCGGCATCACGCGCTCTGCCCCCAGATAGGTCAGCGTCAGCATACTGCCACCGTCCTTCATCATCGGATAAGCGCGCCGCGCAATCGCGGTAAAGGAATAACAGGATATATTCATACTTATCAGGAAATTATCCAGACTCGTATCGACATATTTGCCCTTCAACTCATTCTTATCGGAGTAGGCGATGGCGTGAACGAGGAAATCGAGTTTCCCCCATTCCTTGTCCAGCGTTGAAAAAACGGCATCGATGCTATCATCATCGGTGACATCGCACGGCAACACCAGACTGGAACCAACCGACTCAGCCAGCGGTTGCACACGCTTCTGCAACGCTTCCCCCTGATAGGTAAATGCCAACTCCGCGCCCTGCGCCGCCAGATATTGCGAAATACCCCATGCGATGGACTTATCGTTGGCAACCCCCATCACGAGGCCGCGCTTACCTTTCATCAAATCACCTGCCGGAATAGCTTCCAAGGCCTTACTCCTGATAAGAATGCTGCGTCTGAATTACTGAACGATCTGCCAGGTTCCGTCAGGCTGACGGCATGCACGGCCATATCCTTCTTCCACACGGCCACCGACATTGATGGTCTGGGAATATTCACGGCAATATTGACCGGAATTGGTCTGATAATAATTATACGGCGTTACCGTCCCGGAATTACCGGATTGTGGATTACTCCACGGCAGCGTTTGCCCCGGCTGAGACGTTTCCAGCGCC
>JAUIJX010000129.1 GCA_030430795.1 Alphaproteobacteria bacterium
GTCCCGCTGCCAGCGCCGCCATAATCGACAGCAGGATCGGCAGCGCCATCACCGCCCCGACATCCCGCAACATATTGCTGAGCAGCAGGATCAGGTTGCCCTGATTAATCCCGATCTCATGCGGATAGGCAACAAACGGCAGCAACGCACGGTGCAAATCACGCATCATATAGGGCAGGATGATGGTCAGGATCGCCGCAAACACCATCAGGATAAACAGGCTGTTGACCTCACGCGAGGTCGCGATCTGCCCTTTCTTGCGTGCGTCTTCCAACCGTTTATGGGTTGGTTCCTCTGTCTTCTGGGCGTCGTCCTGATCGTCAGCCACTAGATTTCTCCCTGCAGGAAATTACCGTAAGTCTCGGTAAAGAAATTAGTGAATTCCATCATGATCGACACATAAATGGCGCTCAGGATGAACAATGCGAGGAAAATCTGTACTGGCATAATCACGAAGAACACCTGCATGGTCGGCATCAGACGCGCCAGAATCCCGGCGACCAGATAGATCAGTAGCCCGATCACGATACTGGGCGACGCGATCTGAATGGCGACGCGAAACACGTCGCTGAGCAAACGGGAATAATACATCGCCAGATCGTCCACCGGTGGAAATACGCCGGGTTGGAAGAGGGTATAACTGTCGCCCAGTCCGCGCAGCATCACGAAATGCATATCCATTGTAAACAGCAATACAACGGCACTCAGACTAAGCAGGTTACCGATCAGCGATCCCTGCGATGCCTGCGTGGTATCGAACTGCATGGCCAGCGCCAAACTGGCGTTGTAGGCAATCACCATCCCGGCAATATGCATCACGGAAATGATAAACCGGCACACCATCGCAATCGCGATCCCGATCATAATTTCACCGACCAGCAGCACCAGCAGGCTGAGCGGGGAGTCGGGAATCGGCGGCATAGAAGATTGCAGTAGTGGCGTCAGCAATACGCTGATCGACAGTGCCAGCAACAGCCGCACACGCATGGAGACATAACCTTCACCGAAGCCGGGCAGTACCATCAGGCCGGAACCGACGCGGCAGAAAATAATCAGCGCGGTGAAAATCTGGCTCACCAGGAATTGTTCGATAATGCTCATGCGGCCTGCACCACTCCGGGCAGTTACAATTCGTCTTCCTGCACAATCTTGGCAGCAAGCTCTTCGGTAAAGTCCTTAATCGTGGTGAGCATGAACGGCAGGCAAACCATCAGGGTCAGAAAAATAGCAACGATTTTCGGCACAAAGGTCAGGGTCATCTCCTGAATCTGCGTCAATGCCTGAAACAATGCAATGCTGAGACCGACCACCAACGAGACAATCATGATCGGTGCTGACATTTTCAGTAGCACAAACAGCGCGTCGCGCCCGATATCGATAATTTCGGTGGCTTCCATAAATGCCTACATCGGCATTTTGATGATTTCCTGATAGGCCGTAATCACACGGTCACGCACGGCGACCACGGTTTTCAATGTCAGTTCGGCATTGGTGACCGCGGTGACGAATTCGTGCAGCTCTGCTTCGTTGGCAATCGCGAGAGAACTTTGGCTCTCACCCTCGTAACCCGCCCCTTTGGCGCGATCAAGCCCTTCTGTCACCAGCTCGGAAAAGTCCGGCTTGTGCATGTTGGGGCCCTCATCCGGCAGATACGGCGTATCCAGCTTGCCTTTCATATTGGCGGTGGTGTTATACGCGTTGACTGCCTGCGTTACTTTTGCGTCAATTGCCATGAGCTGCTCCTGTCAGTTGTCTCTACCTTAGCATATTGATGGTCTGCTGCAACATGCCTTTTGAGACCTCGATCACGTTAATATTTGCCTCATAGCCGCGGCGCGCTTCCCGCATATCGACCATCTCGACCATGGCGTTCACATTCGGGGTCAGCACGTAGCCGTCGGCATCGGCGCCCGGATGGCCGGGGTCGAATTTCTTGTTGAAGTCGGATGTGTCGTAGCCGTATTTGCTGACCTTCACCATGTCGGCGTCCAGCTTGCGATCCAGCACGTTCTTGAAGGTAATCACCTTGCGGCGGTAGGGGGCATCGCCCGGAAAACGCGCCGTAGTATCCACGTTGGCGATGTTCTGTGAGACGATCCGCAGGCGGTCGCTCTGGGCTTTCATGCCCGCGCCGGCGATATAGAGTGAATTTACGAGGTCAGTCATTGGTTACGCTCCTTATCTATCGCCAATAGCAGTTTTAAACATCGCTGCTGTCTTGTTGTAGAGATTGGTCATCGTCATGTAATCGTGATTGTTCTTTGCCATCAGAGCCATTTGCTCTTCCAGCGCCACTGTGTTCTCCACCGGGGTCTGCTCATATGGTTTGCGCATTTCTTCCTGACGGAATTGCTGGGTCTTTTTGGTGCCGTTCATGTGAGTAGGGGAGGTGGCGCGTAATTTCAACCGGTGGGCTTCCAAAACCGCCAAACGACGAAAATCGAGGTCGCGTAATTTCTTTGCCTTGTAACCCGGCGTATCGGCATTCGCCACGTTCTGGGCAAGAATGTCCTGGTTCTCGGAAAGATATGCCATCTTCGTCTGCATCAGTGAAAACAGCTTTATGTTAGAGTAATCCACAGCTTACGCCCTTTCTTCCTGAATCCTTCAAAAATGGGGTAGGAAAATAGTGCCTACTTCCAATAATTTACCTAACCTATTGTACTATTTTTTGGGCATTACAACCACTTAAAATTTGCCTATTCAACTTTTTCGACTAATGTAGTAAACAACAACACGGCGGAATTTAAGAGCGACAGGAGTCATGCTTTATTTATCACGTAAGATAGGCGAATCGATCATCATCAATAACAATATTGAGATGACCGTAGTGGAAATCAGGGGTAAGTCGGTGAAGATCGGGTTCACCTTTCCACAGGATGCCAGCGTATTGAGAAAAGAAATCCACGATAAGATCAAGGAAGAGAACATCGCTGCGTCGCAGGGTGAAGGATTCCTGGGTGACGATGATTTCGATATCGGTCCGATCGATTTGGGCAAACGCGACGAATGACCCGGGACGACGACAACGCCGGTCAGCATCTCGACGTAGAGGATACGCCGCGGGAGCAGGCGGATGTTCCGGCAAAACTGACCAAGGCCGTCGCACTCGATTATGACCGCGAAGAAGACCCGGCGCCGCGCATCGTGGCATCGGGGAAGGGCGCGGTGGCCGAACAGATCCTGACCCTCGCCTTTGCCAATGGCGTCAAGGTGCGTAAGGACGAAGACCTGGTGGAAGTGCTGTCCAAACTGGAAGTGGACTCGGTGATTCCGCTGGAAGCCTTCGCAGCGGTTGCAGAAATCCTGAGCTACGTGTATCGTGCCAACCAGCTCTACGGAAAATCGGGCGGCGCAACCTCCAGCAGATAAGGATTGCTATGACACAGTCAGCATCAGCACAGCAGCTCATCCAAGGCGTGCAGGACTATATCCGCAACGCTATGGACATCATGGAATCGGGTGAATACACGGAACTCACCGGGCTGGATGAGCGTGTGGCGGAACTGTGCAGTTATGTGCAGAACCTGCCGGTGGGCGAGGCCACGCAATACACCAAGCAACTGGAGGAACTGACCGGCCAGCTCGACAAGCTCAAAGAGGTGATGGAAGAACATAAAGATGCTGTACAGAGTGAAATCAGCGGCCTGAGTGATTCCCAACAGGCCAGCCATGCCTATGCCAAATCGGGCGCGCTGCTGCCGAAAAAATCATCCGAAGAATAAGGACGCACAGCAATGGAATATGCCAGCATTGGCCGTGTCCTGATATCCTTTGCCTTTGTCATTGCCCTGATGTTCGGTGTCGCCTGGGCGCTGAAAAAAATCGGTATTGAGAAGCGTCTCGGCGCGCGCGGTAAGGATGGCGGCCAGCTCGATCTGGAGGAAACACTTTATCTTGATCCCAAGCGCCGTATCGTTATTGTCAAGCGTGGGCCGAAACGGCATGTCGTGCTGCTGGGCACGCAGTCGGAGTTACTGATGGAAAGTTACGATGAAAAGCAGGATAGTTAGCAAACAATCCCTACTGCTGATGGCGGCGCTGCTGCCGTTACTCGTCGTGGCCGGGGATGCGCTGGCGCAGGCGTTCAGTTTCGATCTCGGCGCACCGGAAGGCCGCTCTGCCACCGCGCGGATGATCCAGATTATCATGGTGATTACCGTCATCAGCCTCGCCCCGTCGATTCTGGTGATGGTCACGTCGTTTACCCGTATCATTGTAGTGCTGTCATTATTGCGCACTGCGCTTGGAACACAGCAAACCCCGCCGAATCAGGTGATGATTGCGCTTGCCCTGTTCCTCACCGCCTTCATCATGGCGCCGGTCTTCGACGTCGCTTACAAGGAAGGAGTGGTGCCGCTGATCGAAGAGGAAATCTCGGAAGAGGAGGCGATCAAACGCATCGCCGAGCCGTTCCATACCTTCATGCTGGCGCATGTGCGCGATAAGGACCTCGAATTATTCGCTGACATGATGCCTAACATGCCGGAGATGGAAGGGCCGGAAGACACGCCGTATCAGGTGCTGGTGCCAGCCTTCATGATCAGTGAGTTGCGCCGCGCCTTTGAAATCGGCTTCCTGTTATTCGTGCCGTTTCTGGTGATCGACATGCTGGTCGCGTCCACCCTGATGTCGATGGGTATGATGATGCTGCCGCCGGTGATTATCTCACTGCCGTTCAAGCTGATTTTCTTCGTGCTGGTGGATGGCTGGTATATGGTGGCGGGCAGTCTGGTCAAGAGCTTCGGTGTCTGACATGAACATCGTATTCCGTTTTATCTACGCATGCATCGGGCTGCTGATCCTTGGTGGATTGATAGCGCTCGGCGGCATTGTGTTGCTGGTGCTGTTATCGGTGATCGCCGTGGTCGCCGTGGTGCAATGGTTGCGCATGCGCCATATCCTCAACGACCCATCTGTAATGGGCTTCGGTATGAGCAAAGCCAAACGCGACGATGACGGT
>JAUIJX010000130.1 GCA_030430795.1 Alphaproteobacteria bacterium
GGCCGCATATGCTGGTGCGCCCGATGCTGGCCGAACAGTTATATCGTATCCACACCATCATGACAGGACACCCGTATCATCGTGCTTAATCTAAAAAAATCTGTTGCGGAGGCGCCAAATCTGGTAAGCATGAACGCCATGAAAAAATATTCCGTCAAACCGTATAACGACCAGTTCGATCAGCTGACCGAATGCCTGCTGGATATGGGTGAGCTGGTGGGCGAAGCGGTATCCATTGCCGAACAGTCACTGGAAGCGCGCGATGAAGAACTGCGCGTGAAGGCCAAGGAAAACGACCGCACCATCAACCGCATGGATGATGAGATGGAGCGTCGTATCACCGACCTGCTATCCATGCAGAACCCGATGGCGGAAGATCTGCGCTACGTGATGTCGGCGCTGAAAATCGCCGGGGCGCTGGAGCGTGCGGGCGACCTTGCCAAGAACATCACCAAGCACATGGTGCGCATGGATGCGCGCTTTCCGCATTCCACCCTCAAAGGCCTGACACAACTGGCCAAGATCAGTCAGGAGATGCTGGATCAGGCGCTGGTTTCTTTCAGTGAGCGCGACCCCGACATCGCCACCAAAGTATGGAAGCGCGATGAAGAAGCGGACGAGTTATGCCGTCAAATATTCAAAAGCACCGGCCGCGCCATGCCGAAAGATGCCGAAGCTGCGCCGGAACTGGTGGAAATCATGTTTGCCGCCAAGAATTTCGAGCGCATCGCCGACCACGCCACCGACATTGCCAAAACCGTGCATTATGTGGCGACGGGTGAAAAACCCAAAAAATCCATGCTGGAAGACCTATAATCGCTTGTCTTTAGTGGCAAACGCCCTATTTTCTCTGCATGAGCGAACAACCAAAACCAGTGGTATTATGCATTCTCGACGGCTGGGGACACCGCGAAGCCGCCGACCACAATGCTATTTACGCGGCAGCCACGCCGGTGTGGGACGCGCTGTGGCGTGACTGTCAGACCTCACTGGTCGATGCCTCTGAGATGGAAGTCGGCCTGCCGACCGGGCAGATGGGGAACTCCGAAGTTGGCCATATGAATATCGGCGCCGGGCGTGTCATGATGCAGGATTTACCGCGCATCGATCAGGCGATTGCCGACGGCTCACTGGCCGCGATGCCCGCCCTCGTCAGCTATATTGATACACTGAAAGCATCCGGCGGAGCCTGCCACCTGATCGGGCTGCTCTCCGACGGCGGCGTGCATGCGCACCAGCATCACATTCAGACACTGGCCACCATCATCGCTGCGGCCGGAGTGCCGGTGAAACTGCATGCATTTCTGGACGGGCGCGACACCTCACCGAAAAGCGCTGCCGGGTATGTGGCGGCATGCAACGAAGCGCTGGGCAACATACCGGGCGTCACGCTGGCGACCATCTCCGGGCGCTACTTTGCCATGGATCGCGACAAGCGCTGGGACCGGGTGCAAAAAGCCTACGATGCGATGGTCCATGCCGAGGGCAATAAGGCGGCGGATGCCGTCGCGGCGATTGAGGCCAGCTATGCCGAGGGTGTGACCGACGAATTTATCCTGCCGACCGCGCTCGGTGACTATGCCGGGATGCAGCCAGAGGACGGCGTATTGATGGCCAATTTCCGTGCCGACCGCGCCCGTGAAATTCTCCACAGCCTGCTCGATCCGGGTTTTGAAGGATTCGCTCGCCGCCACTTCCCGATTCTCTCCCAGTCGCTCGGCATGGTGGAATACTCCACCGATCTGGCACCGCTGATCCCCGCGCTCTTTCCGCCGGAACTGCCGGACAACACGCTGGCCGAAGTGCTGGAAGCACAGGGCAGGACGCAGCTGCATATCGCCGAGACCGAGAAATACGCGCATGTCACTTTCTTCTTCAACGGTGGCCGTGAGGAGCCGTTCCCGCATGAAGACCGTATCCTGATTCCGTCGCCGAACGTGGCGACCTACGACCTCCAGCCGGAAATGTCCGCGCCGGAAGTCACCGACAATCTGGTCGATGCCATTGCCGCCAACCGCTACGACTTCATCGTCGTCAATTACGCCAACACCGACATGGTTGGCCATACCGGCGACATGCAGGCGGCGATACAGGCCGTACAGGCGGTGGATACCTGCCTCGGTCGCCTCAAAGAAGCGGTGGAGAAGGCTGGCGGCGTCTTGCTGATTACCGCCGATCACGGCAATGCCGAGATGATGCATGACGACAGCAAGCAGGAATCCCACACCGCGCACACGCTGAACAAAGTGCCGTTTGTCCTCTACACACCGCGAAGTGAATGGCAGGGCGTATCATTACACGATGGCAGACTTGCCGATATCGCACCAACCGTGCTAGACCTGATGGGTATCACCCAACCGGAAGACATGACAGGACGGTCGTTGCTTGCACGTGAAACACACGCATAAATTCTGGATTATAATACTGGCTACCGCATGGGGGCTGGCCTCTGCCACGGCGCATGCGCAACTGTCTGAGAAGCGCCGCCAGCTTCAGTCTGCGCAGCAGGAAATGGCGGCCAGTAAACAGCGTAGCGCCACCATTCAGGGCAATCTGAGCAAGCTGGAAGGTGAACTGGCCAGCCTGTCCAAGGAAGTGACGCAAATCGCCACACGCCTGCAGAAAAACGAAGCCGAACTTACTGACATCGAAGGCAAGCTCGCCATTCTGGAACGCGAGCGCCTGAAGAAACGCAGCCTGCTTGGTGAACGCGGCGGGCAACTCTCCGCCATGCTGTCCACTATGGTGCGCATCGGGCATATACCGCAGCAATCTGCCATGCTGATGCCCGCCAGTTTCATGAATAAGATTCACGCTTCGCGCGCCCTCAGTCTGACCTCGGCATCACTGAAGCAGGATATGGACAGTCTGGGCATGCAGCTCATGGAGCTGAAAACGCTGGAGAAAAAAATCACTCGTAAACGCAGTGAGATTCAAACAAAGACCGCCAAACTGGAAGCACGTCGCGCCGAGTTGCGTGACATCGTGGTACGCCGCAAGAAGGTGATGGAGACCCTCTACAGCGAGAGCGCGTCGCAAAAGCAGAAACTGGCAAACCTGATCCAGCAATCGAACGACCTGCAGTCGCTGGTGAACTCGCTGGAAGCCGAACAGGCGAAGCAGCGCGAGAGTCGATTCGCGCATATCGGCACGCCGGAAGACAAACCCACCCCGCCGCGAGCGCAAAGCCGGTCGGCGGCGCCAAAAATCAACATGGCCTCCAGCCCGGCATTTAAATCGGCCAAAGGCAATATGCGTCTGCCGGCCACCGGGTCACTGACTGGCAGTTTCGGGCAGTCGCGTGGGGTCAACAACACGCTCAAAGGCATCGAAATTGCCACGCGCAAACGTGCACAGGTAGTAGCACCCTATGATGGCGATGTGCTGTTCACCGGCCCATTCATGGAATATGGACAAATGGTGATTATCCGCCATAAAGACGGGTATCACAGCCTGTTAGCGGGATTTGCTGAGGTGGATTGCGTGCCGGGACAGCAACTCGCCGAAGGGGAGCCGATCGGCATCATGGGCACCGATATCGAGACCCGCCGCCTCTATATGGAGCTGCGTCAGGACGGAAAAGCGATTGACCCGAAGCCGTGGATTGCCGATTATCCTCTGCATACGGCAAAGAATTAGGACTTTAAAACGAAACATAAGCATGTATTGTCTGACTATTGTACCAATGACGGAGTGAACCTGAATGCAACGTAACACCTTGTGGATGATCCTGCCGGTCGTGCTGATGCTGGCGACGCCTGCTCAGGCGACGGAAGAGGATACCTATGAAATGCTCAATCTCTTCGGTGATGTGTTTGAGCGTGTGAAGAAAGATTATGTAGAAGAGGTGGAAGATCAGGAGCTGGTCGAATCAGCGATTAACGGCATGCTGACCTCGCTGGATCCGCATTCGGGCTATCTCAATGCCAAGAGCTTCAAGGAAATGCAGGTGCAGACCAAGGGCGAATTCGGCGGTCTGGGCATCGAAGTCACCATGGATAACGGGCTGGTGAAAGTGGTGTCGCCGATTGACGATACCCCGGCCTTCCGCGCCGGTGTGGAAGCGGGCGACTATATCAGCCATATCGATGAAGAGCCGGTGCTGGGTCTGACATTGTCCGAGGCCGTAGAGAAAATGCGCGGCCGCGTTGGCACCGATATTGACATTACCATCCTGCGTGAGTCCGCGCCGGAGCCGATCAAGGTGACGATCACCCGTGACCTGATTAAAATTAAATCCGTGCGCTCCCGTGAGGAAGGCGATGTTGGCTATGTGCGTATCACCTCCTTCTCCGAGCAGACTTACGCCGGGCTGGAGCAGGCTATCAACAAGCTGAATAAAGAGATCGAGGGCATGAAAGGCATCGTGCTCGATCTGCGTAACAACCCGGGCGGCTTGCTTGATCAGGCCATTGCCGTCTCCGATGCGTTTCTGGAGCAGGGCGAGGTGGTCTCCACCCGTGAGCGTGACCCGAACAACACCAAGCGTTTCTCTGCCAAGGAAGGTGATTTGCTGAACGGCCTGCCAATCGTGGTGCTGATCAATCAGGGTTCTGCTTCGGCCTCCGAGATTGTCGCCGGTGCATTACAGGATCACAAACGTGCGGTAATTCTGGGCAAAAAATCATTTGGTAAAGGCTCGGTGCAGACAGTCATCCCGCTCAAGTCACATGGTGCGATGCGTCTGACGACGTCCCGCTATTATACGCCGTCCGGTCGCTCAATTCAGGCGTTGGGCATTGAGCCGGATATCGAAGTCGAACAGGCAAAAGTCACCCCGGTCGATGAAGATGGTCTGCGTTCGGAAGCGGACTTGAGGGGCCGTCTCGATAACGATCAGTTCAAAGAGAAGATCAAGAAAGAAAAAGAGAAAGCCAAGAAAGAAGCTGAAGAAGAGGATGAAGATGGCAAGAGAAAGCGCAGCGAAAAAGCCGAGGAAGACTACCAGCTGGCACGCG